>JADKKB010000008.1 GCA_016720705.1 Chloracidobacterium sp.
GGGTTGATAAAACAATTTCTCCGGCAAAGTTGAGCGAGCTCGCCGAGTTGAGATTTGTTGGAATGTTTTGTCCGACAATAACGAGGCCGAAACTGGAGTTGTTGAGCCTTGTCTGAAGTTTCCCTAGAGATTGAGGCTCCGTCTACCCGGTTCGCGGATCGTAAAAACCAAAATTGCTTTGCTTTCCCTGAACTATCTCCGTTGCCTTGATCTCCCTTTCAGTCTCCTGGGATATCTTTCAGCGGCAAATGGAGTCGGAAGCGTGCTGCCGAATCTGCCTTGCTGCCTTAAGCCGGCGATACACCTGCACGCCGCGCGAAACACTTAGCCCCAGAGTTTCCATGTACGGCGGACACACGTTGACCGTCCTCCGTTGCGAGGGCGTTGATTATTCGTCCGTTCGACTACAGATTTCGTCCATAAAGATACATAGAGACGGTCCTTCGCCGGCGTTATAAGCAGCTAAAACAGACTCCAGTCTCCAATCAAATAGGCGTCCCAAATACTCCACATACTTCGCTGCCGCTGATAGCGATGAGGTCGCTCATACGGGTTCGTAAACCCAAACCGGGCAACAATCGCGGGCATGAACTGCATCCAATCCCACGGGCGTTCTTTGGACTGGTCAGCCATGGCCGGAACCGCGTTCGTTATGAAGCAATAGTCCATAGGATGAGCGGGTCACGCCTTCGCTTTTGCGGCCTTACTATCGTCGCCTCGAATAACCTGGACGTGAAAGTACGTCCATTCTTCCGGTGATGTTCGAAAGCAGTTGTTTTTCCTGCGCTCTAGCAGCTAAGAAACCAGTAAAAGTATGAATAACAATGCTGATCGGGTGTGTGATTCATTGTTTTCACTTATCACTCGTCCTTCGCTAACCGATGCGCCGCCGATGTGTGCCGCCGATGGGCCGCGTGCCGATCTCGAACGGCACGAACCTTGCAGAGCGGTGAAAGTATTGACGCATCTGGCCCTTTTTCCGGGTTCGTCAACGAAAACTTATAAACCGAGGACGACTATGAAAAAAAACTACTGACACTTATCAAAAGCCATGTACCTGCACTGGCGCCGCTCGGATTAATGTTGCTTTTCACGCAACTGACTTCTGCACAAGGCCCGATCTTCACCGGAGATGCAAGTAACCTCTCAACATCATTCGTGAAGCCCTTAAGCTCATGGCGATCATTCTCTTCTGTCTAGGAGCGGTCGGCGTGGCTCGGTCGATCTATAACAAGATGACCGGAAAGGAATGGGGCAACCAGGCGTTCGGTTCGCTCCTGTCGTTTGCGTTCGGAACGATCGTCGCGGTGTTCTGGCAGCTTGCACAAGGACGTGCGGTCGGGTTGATACGAACTTCTAGGAGGAAGCCATATGAGAAGACGTGCAACACGACCTAATGTTTTCCGTGGTCTGAAGCGGTTCGGGGTCTATTCTACCGACTGGAAGTTTATCCTGATCCCCACTGCGATCGCCTACATCGTTCCTTTTGTTTTCGGGCTTTGGGTGGGCTACGTTCCGCTGGGATTCCCATTGGGACTGCTAGTTTTCTGATTCTTTTGGGAATCTTTAACTATCTGCGTTTGAGTAAGCCTTCCTACTGGCTTTCTCAGAAGCTTGACGCCGAGATAGCCCGATGGACTGAGTATCGCCCGCCGCTCCAAGGCGAACTCGAACCGACAAGTTGGAAGACATCGAACAGGAAATAAGCATGGACACAGCAAACCTAACATTCGCACAAATCGCAATCTCTTTTCGGAGGACTTCTTTCCGTCGGTCTTGGATTGGTAGCCGGATTTCGTTTCATCCCGGCAGTGAGATCGCTATCGAGCCGTACTCCATTGGACCGCGGGTCACGAACTCAACTCATCGAGAATGCAGAAGCAGGTCGGATATTACCTACCGAGATCGCGGGCCTGGACAGGAACACTATCCGTTACCGAGATGGCAGCTATGGAAGGCCTATATTTTCGAACCGTCGAACAGTCTTTACATCGACGGTTACGTGACTGAACAACGGATCGACGAGCTAAAAACGATACTGAAATTCGAGAAGCCGGAGAACACGATCATTCAGTTTCGGTTCCTAAATTCGCTCGACACGGGTGAGGTGCTTCGGTCACATCTCTCATCCAGAGACACCGCATCATCCGATCCGGTCGCCGGTGTGCTTCCAGGCCCCAATCTTGCGCTTCACGAGGAAGCGATCAGATCCGGCGAAGTTGTGCGACAAACCGCAACGGTCTGGATACGGGTTCCGTACGTGATCCAGGGGAAAAGGGAATGATGTCTTTGCTCTTGCCTTCTATTTCAAAGGACGTAAGGGATCACGGGTTTGCACGACTATTCGCTTTCCCCTCAAAAGGATAAGAAATCGCGAAAGTGAATTGATGGTGCAGAGAGGTGCAAAGTGAAGCCGCCTGCAAACTAAAAGCTTCACGAGTATTTCAATCATTCGAAGCCAATTTTCCGCGCAGCTTGCATCTTCAGGAGATGAACCGAACAGAGATATTTGAATCACTCTTTATCAGCCATCGCCGGGAGCACGGTCCTTTCCCCGATCTGGCAAGCTCAGATTGCGTCGATCTGCGGCGCTATCTTTGCAGTACAAATTGAGACAAAACGCGAGCAGTACATCCGTCACAATGGTACGCCTGCAAGTTTAGTCAGTCTCAAGACCCTTCCAAATGGCTTTGTAACGGCCGATATCATGCGGTACGTGACTGCGACGAAGGCCTTAGGTTTTCCGCACGAGATCGTCGTTGATTTGATGACAACTGAAAAACAGGCTGCAAAAAAAGACCTCCAGAAGCGAATCGATCGTATCGACGGCAGCCGCAACACCTGGCTTAGGTTCCGTAATCTCAAAAGGACGCGGTTGTTATCAAGTCAGACCTTGAGGGCCTGCTCGAACAGGTCAGAAGGGACAATGAAGAGATCTGCAATCTCAGACTAAACGTTATTGTCTTTGCGGGCCGCTCAAAAGGGCTAAAGGAAACGCATCGGCAGCTTGAGATTCTCGACGACCGATGTGATGCCGTAGTCTCAGCCATTCGCAAGAAGATCGGCGCGGACGCAATTAGAGAAGATGCGGTGCGGCAGCGAGCTATTTATCCGCGAATGCTTACTGGTGAACTTTCCTCGAAGCCAACAGGTCAGGAACTTACGGAAACGGCCGACTCGGTAATCTCATTTGTCCCAACCGAAACTAGCTGGCGTGGAAGCGGGCGGCCGCACACGGCATCTTTATAACTCCGAACGGCCAGATGTTTGGTCTTGATCTCTACGATCGGGGACTGATCAAATCTCCAACAGTCATCGTCACCGCGGCGTCCGGTGAAGGCAAATCATTTCTTGCGGCGATGCTGATCACGGACATCCGGGCTCACCGCGGAAACGTAAAGGTCCGCGTGATGGACTACCGGCATTCGTTCAAGCCTATCTGTAAACTTTTTGGCGGCCGTCACATCGAGTTTAACGAAGCCGATCCCAAACCGATCAACATCTGGAACTATCCGGGAATCGAGGAAGGTAACCGTCCTACCAAAGCGCCAGCTTTCAATGGTGTTGATGGACATCCTCATTCTAAGCAAGACAGCAAAGACAGACGCGATCACAAGTGCTATTGCCTCCACTGTTATCGATGAGGTCTATAAGATGTCGCTGGCTCGAAACGGAGACGGCAGACCGAAGTTTCAGCCAACTCTCGGACATTTTCTGGATGTTCTTAAGACCTATCACTGGGAGCCTGCACAGCAGGGCCAGGCGAGCGAGCTTTACTTGAAACTTAATGTTCACCGAAAAGACCCGTGGCTTAACTCGCCGACCCATCCCGACTATGACGTGCCATCGATGTTCGATGTGTTTGAACTTTCGGGCATCAGTGGCCTTGACGAGAAGATCCGCGAGAGCGTCGGCTTTCGGATCAGCGCCCAGATAATGCAGGAGATAGGCGAGGAAGACGAGCGGAAGCAAAAGACACCGATTCTGTTCCTTTGCGACGAAATGCGCGAGATCAACAAGCACTTTCCGGCGATTCAGGAACTCATTGCCGAGGCATCAGTGACCGGCCGTAAAGAAGGTCTTGTTACCGTCCTATTCTCGCAGGCTTACGAGCATTTTACGGGAACGACAGAGCGGCCGAATGAGATCGGAATTGACCTTGTAAAGAACTCCGGCGTAAAGATGATCGGCAAACAGATCGGAGGTTTTGACCGACTGGCCGCTGACTGCGAGCTGGCTCCTGAGACGGTTGCAGCGATCCGTGCGATCAGAAACCAATACGGAAGATACACCCAGTGGGTTTTTGTCATCGGCAGCGGAGCGGACAAGATCGTCCAGATGGCCGAAATCCGGCTGTCGCCGGCAATGCTTTGGGCGAATACGAATGACACGAACGAAGCGAATGCGCGAAGACTTGTCGAGAATATTCGGCCCGACCTGCCGCCTGAGATCGTCGTGTCCTGGCTGGCCTCAAAGTACCCGAGCGGATTGACCGCAGTCGGACTCACGGAAATATCTTCTTTTGACCTGAATGAATTGAACGGTTTGGAGGTATCAGCATGATCGGAAATAACGAAACAATAAGACAAATCGTTCTCGGGTAATCCTTTCTTCGATCTTCATCGGGATCGACGTTCGCCCGGCCCAGGCACAGTGGACGGTATTCGATCCGTCGCAATACGTTCTCCAAGTTGAAAAGGGTCGAAGAGGCGGCCCGGTGGCTTGAGACCATCAACCACTATATCGATACCTATGAGCAAGCGGTCAAGCAGTACGAAAAGATGATTGAAAGCGTAACTAATTTGAGAGGGATTCTCGGCAAGGTTGAAGAGCAGGTCATGCGGCACAAGCAGCTGATAACTACCTACGCGACTATCGGACGGCTCATTCGCGGGACCTTCGAACTTAAGAAACGAATTGAGGCGACCATCACCAGCCAAATTCATTCAGTCGTCAATATTGCAAGACGCCTTAAGAACGGCATCTTCGATATGGACGCAAACAAGCGGGACCTTGATGATTTTCTTCGGCATTCGATCGGGCGAAGCGCCGACGCCCACCTAAAGAATCTCGAACGCCTCGCAAAGCTAGATTCGGAACTCGAACGGATGCTCTTTGACCGAGAAAACATGCTTCTCGATCTAGCCAAGCTTTACGAAGAACGCGAGAAGATCGCTGATGAAACGCGAGCGATAGAAGCTAATCCAGCGGCAAATCGGGATGGCGTTCAGTCTCTGATAGACCAAATGTTGGCGATCAATCTCCGCATATCAACCGTCGAAGGTCAACTGCGAACTTGAAGCGAAGATACAGGCCAAATTTATCGCCTACGGCCTCAAGATCGAGCAGATGACCGAGTTTCGGAAAAGAGATCCGCCGAAGCACTGAGATGATGACTGGGATCACACGAGCCTCGGATGACTTTCTACGCGAACTCGAACGCTATGAAGTATGGAATGACGACGTCTATGAAAGCCCTCTTCCATAATCGCCAGAATATAGGATCTAAGAACTAAAACATCAAAGCCATGAAAAACGTGACCTCTTTTCGCCACGCTTTAGCGACAGCTCTATTCATTCTTGCCTACTTCGTCTCGCCATACCTCCTCGCCTCGAAAGCGGCCGGGCAAACCCGGCCGCGCCCTCCTCGTGTCGAAGGGCAGACTCCAGTAGGAACGATGAACGGTCAACCTGTAACGGCAAATGACCTAATAATGACGATCAACTCGGACTCTCCTTTTATGCCGCCGCTGGATGGGAGTCCGGCGCCGATACTTCGGCAGTTCGAGAATAAATATCCAGCTAACCCAGTCGCGAGTCCTTCTCCCGGCCCGGTCGTTCCGCCAAAACCTCCTGCACCGAGTTTCAGCGAACAGATCAAGAATCTCATGCGGACTGGACAGGAATGGCTATTTCAATCCGTTCTCAATACCATCATAAAACCGCTGATGCCCATCCTTATGTTTCTAGCCTGGATCATCGCGAGCTTTGTTTTGATCCTCGCATTTATTCGTAGGTTCCATGACAACCGAGGTCTAGGACCCGAGCAACTCGTTGCCTGGGCGATCCGTTCGATCATTTTCATGGTATTGATCGGAGCGAGCCCGTTCATCATCGACGGCCTCACGATAACCGGCAAGTTCTTTGCGCGGCCAATTCGCGCCTACAACCGCTCACTGGTAGCCGAGTTTGACGACAAGATGAAGAAGTATGTGAAAGCAAACTTTGCCGTTGAAGATCCCAACGAACTGCTTGCTGAACGTCTACCAAACGGGGAACCGGGGCTTGTCGGCATCATCATGGATAAGGAATCGTCTGTGAAAGACATAACCGGTGAACTCAACATACTCGGATGGGATATGCCCCGAATGTTTACCTTTATGGTGATCGGGCAGAACATCATAAAGTTCGGCGGATTGTTTCTTGCGATCGCGGGGCTATTCATATTGATAGGCCTGAAACTGGCGGCTCCTGTGCTGGCAGCTTTCGGCTTTGACGAGAAGTTTGCGGCTCAGATGTTCTACCCATTCTGTTGGGGCGTTGCAACATTCGCGCTGGCATTTCCGATGGTGAAGGAAGTGACTCTCTATGTTTGCTATGCATTCGGCGTTCTTGCTCTTTCGATCTACAACGGCGAAGCCACGTTCTCGCTCGATCCAGTAACCGCCAAAATCATAACCAACGGTGCTTATGATCCGGCTTCAAGTGCACTCATCGTTACATCTCTATTTTTTGTTTCAAGTCTCTGCTTCATTCTTGTACCGTGGCTTAGTTACCGGGTTCTTCGCGGGCAAGTTTACGAAGGCGTTTCACAGATCTCGATGGGCTGGATGCTTTCGAGTATGGGAACCGCTCTTGAAACATACGGATTAGTTGCGGGAGCCGCTATCAATCGACAGGCCGAAAACACCCAAATTCAGGGCATCTACAATGCGGAGCAGACCGCCGCACGAAAATCCCTCGAGGCAGCTAATCAATCAACCGACGCTCGTTTGGTCTCGTCCGTCGCCGGAGTCGAAGGCGGTCTTACCACTAGTTTGGGACAGATCCGGGCAAATCAGGTGACACAGACATTGCTTGCCGAGGCGAGCAAGAACTATGGTCTGAGCAGCAGCGCAGCGGCAACTAAGCGTGAGATCGCAGGAACACTGGCCGAAGCCCAGGGAACTAAAGAAGCTCGAACCATCGACGGAATGAAGGAAGTCGAACTGCGGGGTCAAGGCAATCTTGAGCGGTTTGGAATGAAAACCTACGAATTCACACCTGGTGGTTCCTCGATCGCCGGAACTTCTGTTCCGATTCGCACGGGCCAAGAACTCTTCGACTGGTCGAGAAATAAGCATCCAATTCAAGAAGTGAACAAGCAGATGGACTCTACCACGCGAAGTAACATCGCACTTCAAAACAACAACACCGGCATCGTCGCGGACACGAAGGTAGAGGCAAGCAATGTTTATCAGGGTGAGATCAACCAAGCACTCGAAACTCAAGCCTCGCAAAGCAAGCAGGCTTTCAATACTGGAAGTTCGATCGCCTCTTCTAGCACTAGACAAGGAGCCGGAATCCAACTCTCAGGAATTCGCCGCTCGGCCGACATGGAGAAAGTATCAAATCAACTTAACTTTGAAGGCCGCACTGAGGCTGCGTCGATAAATCAGACCGCAGCGATGGAAGCTGCCAGACTCAGAATGGTGTCATCCGTCGTGACTGGGTTCTTTAGGGACATGGATCGGCGCCTAGAAGAAATGAAGCCAAAGTATTAGTGCTTCGAGAATAGAGCAAGTTCGAAAATCTCCAGTAGACTTTGAAGTTTCTCGCTTGACACTGGTGTTGGGTCGAGGGTGTAAGATTGAATTGTGGCTGAGAATGGAGCGTTACAGATCGGAGAGATTGCTGGGCTGGCTGGCGTCAGCGTAGATACGGTTCGCTATTACGAGAAGTTGAAATTGCTTCCGACGGCGGCACGGACGAATAGCGGTTATCGGGTGTTTTCTGTCCAGACGGCTGATCGCATCAGGTTTATCAAACAGGCGCAAGAAATGGGATTTACGCTTGACGAGATTAGGCAGCTTTTTGTTTCTGATGGCGGTGAGAACCAATGTAAAAGCGTGCGTGACCTTATCCAAGTTAAGTTAACTCAACTCGAAGGTAGAATGCGGCAGATGAAGAGTTTTAAGGGCTTTCTAAATCGACATCTTGTTGCGTGTGAAAACGAATTGGACGCACACGGAAAAGCGGCATCGTGTCCGGTTCTCACGACAATTGAAATATCGAGGAAGTAAGCGAGGTGTTTTTGTATGGAAAAATCTAATGTTTTCGTCGGTGGTGCAATGTTTGCGGCTTTTGTATCAAGCCTGTGTTGCGTGTTGCCGTTGATAGCAGTGATATTCGGATTCGGTGCATTTGGCACAGCGGCGATCTTTGAATCAGTGCGCTATCCGATGATCGGTGTGGCATTCGCGGCCTTGGGTTATGGCTTTTATCGGGTCTATTTTCGACGCGAAGAATGCGCCGAGGGCGAGGCTTGCGCAACTAAGCCAGTCAGTCGTATCAGCAAGATATTTCTTTGGATCGGAGCTATCGTTATCGTCGCGTTTGCTTTCTCGCCGTCATACTTGGGATACATCTCAGCGGCCATAACAAGTCCAACCACTCCAGCGGTGGAATCTGCTCCGATTGTTGTTCCAGAAGAATCGGCAACGAAGAAAACTGTTGTTCTGCAAATTCGGGGTATGACGTGCGATGCATGTGAAACGCACATCGAAGTTCCGCTTCGCAAGCTAAAGGGTGTCATATCGGCAGATGCGAACTACAAAAATCACAACGTAACGGTTGTTTACGATACGGCACAGGTAACAGTCGAGACGATCAAACAAGCAATTTTGGCAACAGGTTACGAGTTGATATAAAAATATGGATTGTTGTAGCAACGGTGCTGTAAAGGCGGACGAATCGCTGCTGACGGCGTGTCAAATATGCGGCGAGCCTGGCCGAATTGTTGCCAAGCAAACAGTCGTTCACCAAGTGATAAGCGAAAAGCTGTCGTCAGTCGGCGATGCGGAATATAGATTTTGCGGATCGGTTGACTGCGATGTTGTTTATTATTCTGTGGACGGAAATGTCTTTACCACGGACGATGTTCGCGAGTTGGTTACGACCAAAATGAATGGTGATAACCGACCGCTTTGTTATTGTTTCGGATTCACCGAGGGAAATGTGCGGCGGGAAATAGTATTGAAAGGCGAAACAACTATTCCGGCTCAAGTCACTCAATTCATCAAAGAAAAGCTCTGTGCTTGTGAGATTCGCAATCCTTCAGGCTCATGCTGTCTTGGTGAAATTAATCGAACAGTGCGACTAGTTGAGGAATTTTATTTTCACGCGGGTTCTGAAAAAGCGATCAAATAGCCGTTTGGGTCTTGAACTGCAAATTCTTTCATGCCGTAGTCCATCGTTTCGGGCCCCCAGGCGAAATTAACCTTATCACGAAATTCTAAAGCGAGAGCGTCTACTCCGTTTGTGAAAACATAGAACGTACCGCTGCAAATTGGAGCCGCAGGTGTTCCGTGCGGAGGTTCGGAATAAAACTGAAAGGTGATCTGTCCACGCGAAACCTCAGCCCACGTCGAGCTCGTCTCCGCTCCGTCACAGCCTGTTACCTCGAAGCCGAGTTTGCGATAATATGCCAATGTTTCCCCGATATCCCGGACGAGGAGAGAAGGAACGAGTAGTTCGCTTAATCGAGTGTTTTCCATAAATGATACTCACTGAATAAAGATCAACAAAACTCCGCATGGATCCCAGACGTGGCAAATCTTTGTATCGCCGATCATTTCCGGTTCGTCGTAACGGGCGTTTGAGTAATCGCCATCGTCGATTACTTTCTTTGCGTGTTCATGCCACGCGTGAACATCATCGACAAAGAACTTCATCATAAAATTCTCCGCCCAGTCTTTGACGTAGTAATTCTGCAGACGAAAAACTGCCCCGCCAAGACGACAATCCATCGTTCCGCCCCAGCCTTCTGTTAGTTCGAAGCCAAGAGCGGCGTAGAAAGTCTTTGAGATAGTAAAATCTTCGGTCGGAACATAAACTACAAGCTCATTTATTGTTGGGAGTTTATTTTTGGCTTCGAATTCAAAATCTTGGGGTTCCAGTTCTTCCGTACCGAGATCATCCAGAAATGTTTTCGTCTTGTCATCGAGCGTAGAGATGTCGGTTCCGGCTTCCAATAGAAGCCTTACGCACGTTCTTTGGTGATGAATATTATTCTTTTCATTTTTCATCAAAGGTTGAAGTGCCCAAACAAGCGGCGTGCATTTGTAGGTCTTATCAAGTTGGTTAACGTCCACTCCAGTACGGATCAATTCGTCAACTAACATGTCTCGCCCGCAATATGCAGCCCAATGCAAAGCAGTCGCCCCGTCTCTTTTATCAGACAGATCGATCCTCGCACCGTTTTGAATGTAAAAAATGCCAAGATTCTCAGCATGAAGGCTGGCAGCCGCCATTAACGGCGTATCCGCATTTTCCGTTGACGAGTCGCCGTCGATCCTTGCTCCGTGTTCGAGAAGTATTTTCGCGACCTTGACGGCTTCATCGTCCGAAATCAATTTTGCAAAGACAGCATCACAGATTCGATGCAAAGGATGAGCCTTCGTCGAACATGGCGGACCAAGCGTGACACCGGCATTCGCTAAACTCGGCTCTCGCGAAAGCAGACGCCTGATGCCTTCGTAATCTCGTTCTTGAACGAGCATTCTTATATCTTTTTCCATCACTTTGTCTAGATTATAAGACAATTCGCGAATGTTCGAAACGTCGCACGCCGCCGTATTCGTCTTGTGTCCCGAGATCAACCTGATCTTCGAAACGAAACCAAACACAGTCGTTCAAATCCGTCTCGGCACTTCGTTTGGCGCATTTCAGGATCGATTCGACATCTGACTTTACAATCAAGGCATCGACATCTCCCGTGTATCGTGCAGAGTTATAGACTTTAAGGCCAAACGAATCCGCCCCCGGAAGACAAGATGTTTTTGAAGCTCTGCGTCAGCGGTCAGCCGTGCAACAAGCCGTTCGAGAATGAACGCCGTTTCCAGATTCTGAAACGGCACACCGATCTCAACACTCAGGTTTATGAGCCTTTGCCGCACTGAAGTGCCTTTTGCTTTGGTGGTCATGGCACGATGACCTCCAGATGTTTGGTCAGTACCGATTCAAGTTCAAGCTCTTTTGCGGCTTTTGCAAGTTTGGCTTCGGTTGTCTTTCTTGTTGCAAGGGCCTCGCGGGCGGCCTTTATTGCTGTTCGTTCACCTATCTTTGTGATGAATTTGAGAGCCTCCAGGACCGCCCGTTCGACTGTGACGATTCGATAGCCCTTTTCATCCACGATCTGTTTGTCGAGCCTCGTTTTTGTTCGAATCAGTTTATAACCGGTTTCTCGGGTTCTTTTCTCCGGAGGAACCATTACCCATATTTCTCCCGGCACTTGTTCGGCAAGGTTGTAATGAGATAGAGCTGAAAGGCCCCCAATTGCTGAACCCGGCCCAAACTTTGAATACGCGATTTGGAATCCTACATCTTTATCCAGCGACGCCTTGGGATGGAGGTAGATCCCACGACCGATACGAACGAGGTCCTTTGCAGCGACAAGCCGGGATATGTCTTGCTGACTAATTCCCACGGACTTACCTTGAGCCAGTGTAAAGACCCCGAGTTTTTTGATTTGTGGCTGCCGTCGCTTGTCCATCATTTAAAGGATGCGGTGAAAAGTGACATTTGTCAATGAATAATGTCGCTATGCACCACATTGGGAATTCAAGAAGATGCCATCACACAATAACAAAGAAGCGGTAGGAAAGAAGCGGAAAAGTATGGCAACCGGATACCAACGAGTATCGAGAAGATCTCCGTGCCGAATTTGCGGAAAACCGGACTGGTGCAGCACAACCAAAGATCACAACATCGCATTCTGTGCCCGTTCCGCGACAAATGCCGATAGACTCAGTAGCAAAGGTTGGGGCATCTTTTATAACGACATTCGAAACCCATCCAGAGCCGGTCCAGTCTCAGCCAAAAAAGAAACTTTCACGCTCAAAATCAACTTCTGTAGCCTCCATCGAAATCAGGGATAGGATCTATCAGAGACTCATTAAGCTTTCGCCACTGCCGGCAAACGGCAAATAATTTACGGTAACGAATGGCTGTTTAGACAAGGGCAGGAATTCGGACGCTGCGGAATACTTCCCAAAATTAGTTATCGAAAGACATCGTCTAGTCCGATTGCTTATTGAGTTACTGGTAAAAGAAGAAGGTACTATTCCGCCTTTCAAAGGTATTCCCGGATTTTGGCGAGGACTGAACCGAAGACCACGACTGGGTAGTGATTTCGACTATGACGCCGATCTTCTTCTGATTCCATTCTTAGATTCGACTGGATTGATTCAGGCTTGCCAGCTCAAAGCTATCGGAAAGGCTAAGAATACGCCCGGAAAGTATCAATGGCTGTCGTCGATCGGAAAGCGTGAAGGATGTAGTTCTGGCACACCGCTTCATCACGAAGGCTCTATAGGTTTCAGAGGAAAGACGACTAAGACGGTGCTTGTTACCGAAGGTGTACTGAAAGCCGTGACCGCCCAACACTTCCTGCCGGATCGATACGTCGTCGCGAGTGGCGGAGTCGCAACATCGCATCAGGAAATTGTTAAAGTCGCGCGGCAAAAGATTCTGGAAATCGCATTCGACGCAGATTGCTTCACAAATCCACATGTAGCGAGAGCATTGGCTTCACTACTCGCTCTTCGGATTCGGGAACAGCAGTTCTTGTCCTGCGACAAACCTACAAAAATTCTCGCGTGGGATAGCCGTTTCAAAGGTATTGACGACGCTCTGATCGCCGGAGCCTCTCTAAAATATCTGGAAGTTTCCGATTGGCTTGGATTGCTGACTCCTGAATGCTTAGACGAGGCTAGCCATCAACTGGCCAGAATCTTGCCATAAGAAAATTAGCGGCTGACAGTTCGCGTCGTGAGCGAGCCAACCGTTTCCCGTACCACATTAAGCGATCTCATCGAACAAGTCGCAGGGATTATCGACAGCGACCGAACGGTCTCCAACAAAGAACTTATTCAGATCTGCAATGGATGTGGTGGGTTTGATGACAAAGTCGATGCTCATATCTATCACGAGATAGCTGAAACTTCGTTGAATCTACTCATTCTGAAAAAGTACGGACATGATCTACTGGCATCAACGAATCCAGTCGAAGGAGTTTCGACTGTCTTAAGACCTTTACAAAAAAGGCTTCCGACGCAGACCTGGCGAAGTGAAACGCAGATCGCCTATCAACAGTTCTCGACGCCGGTTACTATTGCATTTCTAGCCACCTATCTCTTACACGTTCGGCTCAGTGAAACAGTTCTCGAACCTTCCTGTGGTACGGGTTGTCTTGCGGTATGGGCGTTTGCTGCTGGAGCCAAAGTGATAGCTAACGAGATCGACCCTAGGAGGAGAGGCTCGGCTTTGGCGTTGGGGTTCCAGCCATATTCTTTCGATGCAGAGTTCATCGACGATCTTCTGCCTGAGGATTTACTCCCTGACATAGTTCTCGCTAATCCGCCGTTCTCTTCGACTGGCGGCCGTGTGAAAAATAACAGTCTCGAGTTCGGGTTTCGTCATATCGAATCAGCATTACGAAGGCTAAAGAAAGGCGGGCGATTCGCGGTGATACTTGGTGAGAGCGGTTCTCCGAGATCCCGCAATGGAAATCGGTTCTGGGAATATCTTTCCCCTGAAATACAGGTAAGAGCTTCCATCGAACTGCCTGGGCGGGAGTTCTACTCCAACGGAACGAGCGTCAAGACGACGCTAATTCTCGGCACCAAGTCGCCTGCGATCGATACGCCGCTAAGTTTACAACTTGAAGCGGCTCCGCATATTGTTGCTCACTCGGTCGAGGATGCCTTCGAACAAGCCATATCGTTAAATCTCCGTTTTTGACCAATAGAAAAAGCAATGTATTCCATTCAAGAACGAAGTTCGGAAGGACTTCCTGCGGCTGTACTTACTTCGAGCAATACGACCCCAACCGTAGCGCATCATTCCCAACCTGATCTAGACATAAACATTTATTCCCCGCGATTTATTACCGGCGGCTCGCCACATCCGGGAGTGATTGTTGAACCTCCGGGCCTCGCCAATGTTGAACCGCCACCGCTTCGTTACCGGCCGCGACTTCCAAAGTACCTGTCAGAGACCGGAAAGCTCTCGGCAATGCAATTGGAGAGGATCATTTATGCGGGACAGGCACATGAGCAGCGTCTTGCGGACGGTTCGCGAGCGGGCATCAGCATCGGCGACGGAACCGGAACCGGCAAGACGGCGACGCTTGCGGGGATCATTCTGGACAACTGGTTCCAGGGACGGCGGCGAGCCGTTTGGTTTTCAGTAAAGGCCGATCTGATCGAAGCTGTCTCCGATGAGTTTAAAAGACTTGGGCTGACGCCGCCGATCAAGCTGATCAATGACTTTCCAACCGATCAGGAGATAGACATTCAGGACGGAATTGTTTTCTGCACATATCGATCGCTAATAGCCAGATCGAAAAAGGGCAATAAACGGCTCGATCAGATAACCCGTTGGCTTGGAGCAAACGGAGTCGTGATCTTCGATGAAGGGCATAAGGCTAAGTACGCTTTTGCCGACGACCGCGGCAAATCTACACAGACAGGAGCCGCCGTACTTGAGATCCAGAATCCAGAAAGGTTTCCGGATGTGAGAGTGGTCTACTCTTCCGCGACATCGGCAGGTGAGGTGCGACATCTCGCTTATATGTCACGGCTTGGTTTGTGGGGAGCAGGAACTAACTTTCCGATAGGATTCGAGCAGTTCGCTGAAGAGATCGAATCCGGAGGTGTCGGTGCTCTGGAGATGGTGTGTCGTGACCTTAAAGCGATGGGACGATACCTGTGCGGCAACCTGAGTATGGGAACCGATCCGGAGTCGGGCCTGTCGGTTGAGTTTCGTGAGGTGATTCATAAACTCACGCCTGCTCAGCGAAGGATGTACGACAACATGGCCCAGGGCTGGCAGGAAGTCTTTCGGAATATCCATCGAGCCTTGGATCTAACTAACTCCGGCAAGGCCACCCGAAGCAGTGCTCTCAATCAGTTCTGGGCAGAGCATCAACGCTGCTTTCGCAATCTGATCACAGCATTTAAGGTTCCGACGCTGATCCGCGAGATCGAAGATGCACTCAGCAGAAAAGAGTCAATTGTGGTGTCGATAACGGGCACGGGCGAGAGCCAGACCAAAAAGCAGATCGAAAGGGCAGCAGATCAGGAAGAAGCGATTGACAGTCTCGATTTTAGTCCGAGAGAAACTCTTACTCGACTCGTCGCAAATTGTTTCCCAACCGCGTGTTTTCAGGAAAGAACCAATCAATACAGCGGAACGATCGAATACATCCCTCTCATTGACGCAAATGGTAATCAGGTCGAGAGTCGAGCAGCTTTGCAACTGAGGTCGGAGCTTTTGGATAAGCTGTCAATTCTGGAAGTTCCCGAGCATCCGCTTGATCAACTCGTTAACTATTTCGGGGTAGAGAATATTGCAGAGATGACCGGACGGAAGAAACGCCTGATCCGGACGGCGAAAGGCACACTGGAGTATCGGCCGCGCCAACTTGCTGGTGTCCCTTCAAAGCTTATCAACCTCCATGAAAAGAATGCCTTTCAGAATGGTGATAAACGGATCGCGGTCATGTCCGAAGTGGCATCGACCGGAGACAGTCTTCATGCAGGCAAATCCGTTGGGAATCAGCAGAGACGTCTTCATATCGCTGCGGAGCTAAAATGGTCAGCCGATAAACAGATCCAGGACTTCGGGCGCACACATCGGACAGGTCAAGTGGCACCGCCAGTCTATCTGCTTGTCTTCACGGAACTCGGCGGTGAGAAAAGGTTCTCCTCAACTATCGCCCGAAGGCTTGGCAATATGGGAGCCCTTACAAAGGGCGACCGGCGTGCCGAAAAGGCCGGCAACCTTGATAAATATAATCTTGAATCCAGAGAAGGGCGTTCGGCATTAAGTGTTGTACTCACTGGCATCATGAAAGGCCGGGAGATCGAGGGGCTCGAAGATCCGAAACAGGCGCTGAGAGATATGGGTCTTGTTAAGACGGTCGATGGTGACGAGCAGATCCCCGACAGCGAAAAGACAAATATTCCTCGATTCCTAAACAGGCTGCTTTCGCTTGAGGTGGACCGGCAAAATGCGCTATTCGACTACTTCTATTCAACATTCCTCGAAACCATTGAATATCTAAAGCAGAAAGGAAAACTCGATGACGGAATGGAAGACCTGAAAGCGATGTCAGTCGCCATCTCGGGATCGCCCCAGGTTCTTAATTCAGATCCCCTGACCGGAGCAAAGACGGTTTATTACAAATTGGAACTTAAAGTCGCGACGACGCCGGCAAGATATCTTGACATGGCGGCCAGCGAGATACACCAGTTCTATCAGGACCGGCGAGACGGATCGTTTATATCGGTCAGAAGAACTTTATCCCATACTGATCCCGGAAACAGGGGAACGGTATCAGATGTTCTCGATAACAAAGCCTTCCGGCCGCAACGTAGCCTATTTACGCGAGAGCGAGTTGAATCAGCGGTATCGGATCGTTCCGAAAACCAAGGCGGAAGACTGGTGGATCAAAGAGGAGACCAAGATACCTGAATTTGAGAACAGGACCGTCCATATTCTCAGCGGTGCATTGCTTCCCATATGGAAATATCTTAAGACACTCAGCCACGATGCGCTGAATATCGTTCGAACCACCACTGATGACGGTACGAGGCTCGTTGGCGTGAAGATATCGGAAGAATGGCTCAGAGATATCCGTCAGCACTTTGGCCTTCGATCAAGTATTCCAACAACGGCGAATGAAGTAATGCGAGTAGTCGATTTTGAAAAGAACAGCGTCAATTTGATCGACGATGTCACCGTGCGGTCATCGCGGTTTCAGGGTCAACTGCTCACAGAAATTTGTCCTTCCACTTTCGAGCAGATCAGAGAACTACGTGGAATGGGACTCGTCAATATCGTACAGCACGGGCGCCAGAGATTCTTTCTTCCACAGGAATCACCAGGGCTCGCTCTTGAAAAAGTCTTGTTTCTTTATCCGCCGGAATCGACAAGCATATCGTTTCTTCCGGAATTACAGGCCGCAACCGAGGAACTCACAAAACAGGAACCTGTAATCCTACCAGAATGGCTTATCGAACCAGCTCTCGAATCCGTGACCAGTCTCGGCGGCTCCGCGAAAGTGTTTGTAGATCAGAACGGTATTCCGCTATTGAACGAAACATTCGCGATGTAAAAAAAATCAGAAAAAAAGGGCATATAAAAGGTAACCACCGCGTTTATCGCGGGTTTTTAGTTATGCAGGCTTAAGTATCGAAAGGGTGAATCGGGTTTTTCTCGCACGGGAAGACCGGATTTGTAGCCGAAACAGCTCTGCAAGCCGAAAGTTGTTCGTGGGAGAAGTTACCTTATGGCCGATAATTATGTTGATGACAGTGCTTTCAAGGGAAGGTCGATCTTGGATGAAAAAATCCTCCTATTCGCCAGAGTTCCGCATTACGTCCTCATTACTGGGGAAAGAGGCACTGGAAAGACAACCATTGCCCACCAAATGCACGATCTTAGTCCCAGGTCGAAACGAGATTTTGTAAGCGTCAACTGCGCCAGTTTTACGTCTGAACTTTTGGAGTCAGAGCTTTTTGGATACGAGCGAGGTGCCTTCACCGGTGCAATCGCTGCGAAAGCGGGTCTGTTCGAAGCCGCACAAGGCGGAACACTCTTCCTCGACGAGATCGGAGAACTCTCGCTTGGACTTCAGGCGAAGTTTCTGAAAGCGGTCGAAGAAAGACGCATTCGTCGGGTTGGCGGAACGATGGAACGCGAAATTGATGTGCGGGTTGTTGCTGCGACTTCAAGAGATCTCCGATCAATGGTCAAGAACGGGACATTTAGGGCCGATCTCTTCGACCGTCTGAATATCCTACAGCTTGAAACCTTGCCGCTTCGTTATCAAAAGGAAAGAATTGTCGAGACATTCCTCGACCAGCTAGAGACCGATAGAGGCACTATAGGGATTGAGGAGCCTCTGCAAATCGAAAAAGAAGTTCTTGTAGCGATCCAGGAACTCGAATGGAAGGGGAACTATCGAGAGATTAGAAATTTCGCAACCCGCCTTGCAGTCGAAACCATTGACGAACCGGCGATTGCGTTTTGGGTTTGAGAATACGAATAAAAAGGCGAACTGATGAAATAATCTTGTCGTCCAGTTTTGCGTTGAGTGAAGTGTGGGTGCGATGCCCGCAAATAGTTCCACTAGGTCACGTTATCAACGTGGCCTTCTTCTTTTAATCCTCAAAACTTCCATCGGACCGTTGTGACGATTTGTCCGTGGACAAATTGTCTGCACGCTTCAAACTAAATCATATGAATAACTTACTCACCACTCTCGGTGAACGGATTCGTTTTCATCGAGAACAGCTTGGTTTGTCTCAAGAAAAGCTAGCCGAGAAATGCTTTTGACCGCACATACATCAGCCTTTTGGAACGCGGAAAGCGAAATCCATCTTTTACAAATCTTCATCGTCTTGCGGAAGGCCTTGAAACCACTCTTTCACAGCTAATCGAGAAACTATAATGGCACTGACACCAATAGACGAGCAACACGCGCTTCAAATTCAAGCAGGAACAATAGGACGCAAGGCAGGACACGCGTTCGAAGACGAGATTACACTTCGAATCAATTCTCTTGAAAAGCCTTATACAGCCACGACGGGGATCGGCGACAACTCGCATGTAATCAAGGGGCGACCTGAATTGCTACTTCTTGATTATGTTTGCACCCGGCTCGGGCTCACAACTATAACGAATGTTGTCGCTCTTTCGACCGGAGCACTTGCAACTTCCGAAGACGGTAAAAAATGGCTTGAGGTAAATGGTGTTAAAGTTTCCAAATGCAAGAGTGACCTTATTCTGACAATAACCACTACGACGGGTGATCTAATTACCGCTGGCATTTCAACAAAGCAATGTAGCAACAAAAACCCGACGAACGCTCAGTTGTTTTTCACAACGGCGCGCAGTTTTTGTTTGCTTCTTAGAAGTAACGGTATCGCTGTTTCGAACGACGCTGAAAATGCCTTGCGTCAGTTCTGTGGAGATGCTGGTTTTCGCCCCTTAGACACTCCAGAACTTATCGCTGGTCGCCAGACTGATCCACGACGTTTTTTCTGGGAAGAGATTGCAGATGATGGAAAACAGGAATGGGAAGCAATCTTCGCTGACGGACAGGATGCTATCACTCGCTTGTTATTACAAAAGCTTATCTTAACGATCCTTTCGCTCCCGACTTTGTTCTACACAAGACGAGGCTGGCTGAATCTTGGGAAACCACCGAACTAGCTCTTTACTCTATCGACGAACTTGTCGAACTCTCAAGGAACTATGCAGGGTTTGTACTTAAGCCCTATTCTGTAAAGAAAGGGAGCTACCGTGATCCCGTTGGCGTTAGCCACGAAGCCCCTAGATTTGGAATCGTTCAAATGCAACGAGGTGGTCAATCTCAACACCCGACCCAACTTCAGTTCAATCTAAAGGCTGGCTACTTTTACGAGATTTAGGATTTCCTTTTTGACATGCGTTGCGATGGAATAAGAAAGAAGCGGCGGTACTGCGTTGCCGATGGTGCTTCGGATATCGCCAAGAGTACCAATAAATTTGTATGTATCGGGAAACGACTGAATTCTTGCCGCTTCCCGAATTGTTAATGAACGGGTCGCAAATGGATGCACATTTCTACACCCAGAAATCATTCCAAAAGTAGTCTGAACCGTCGATGCTGGTTCATCCCAAATCTGTCTTTTGTATGTTGTATTGTAGCCTGACGGCGGACGAAGCGTCTCATCTTCGTTGTCGTGTGCGCTTTTACCTTGCGGGACATTCCACAACCATTCTATGACGTGATCGGGATGATTAACCGCTACATGAAAAGGATCCGACTGTGAAATTCCACCAGACTCAATGAAGTCGAGGTCGGAACAGGCATCGCCAAAGCTTCGATATGGCAATGACTCAGAAAAAAAGGCTTGTCGATACGCCGTGTGTAGGCCTCATGGAATACTCGGTTGAATATTTAGGTCATTTCTCGTTGCCACAAAATCACTCTTTCGCGGTGTTGTGGAACTCCATAGTCTTTTGCGTTAATTTCAAAGTGTTTGACCTGATAGCCAGATTCCTGGAAATCTTCGTAAATGTGATCTAAAACGAGTTTACCATCCGGCCCTTTCATCGAGGTTAAGAGACGAACATTCTCCATTATCGCGACTTTAGGATTTAGTTCGCGAACCACACGCAGGTAATGGCGAAAGAGACTGTTTCGTTGGTCGGTAGCATTCCTTTTACCAGAAAGGCTAAAACCTTGACACGGCGGTCCACCAATGATTACATCAACATCGCCAAGTCCCGCTTTCCAAACTTGAATGTCCTCCATTTCTAATTTCCGAATATCATCCCCAAGTTCATAGACCGTCGGAAAGTTCTCACGATATATCGCCCTATAAGCTTCTTCGAGTTCCAGAAAACCCATAACCTCAAACCCCGCCCAAGAAAAACCTAAACTAAAGCCGCCACAGCCGGAAAAGAGCGAAATGACTTTTCCGCTTTTAGGCAGCGTACTTCGGTTTCTTTCAAGGCTGTTAATCAGGGAAACGTAGTTGCGATTTTCGGGAGTTATTGTAGCAAGTTCGGTTCGATCAGCATCTCTAACAAACCCGTTGAATGAATGAGTTTGGTATCTTTTTTTCCTACTAACCTTAATTTTAGCCGAGGAAATTTCCTCTAAAAGATTTACAAGCGTGCTAAGTGAGTGTTGATTAATAGTCGATTTCTCAAGTTCAAAAGAAGATAGTATGTGCTGAGGAATATTACTTAATTCCGACAATCGGGCTTGTGAAAGTCCTATTTCTTCTCGCTTCTGTCTGAGAGCTACGCCAGTAAGGTTCATAAGGATAATGCAAAAACTGAAATGATGTCGTTTCGATTATGTATTATTATCACGATTTTCTGCAAGATATGGAGTCCGTATTGCTTGACAGTGAAATCGAAAAAGTTGAAAATTCTCTTGTTCTCAAGTAATCAACTAAACCTAACTTCGGATGGCGCTTATTAGCTTTTTTTGTTGTCCGAAAAGACGCATAAGGAGTATAAAACTATGGCTGAAACTGGACACGCAAAGAACGTAGAAAACTGGCAGAAGATGATCGCGGCTTGTACGGGATTTGGGGGCGATTATAAGCCTTCGAACGTGAATCTCACGGTTGCCTCGATGACCACGTTGCTGACCGATGTTGAGACTGAGATGGACGGTGTTCAGACCAGTATCGTGCCGTGGAAAAACAAGGTTGCGGATCGCGAGAACATTTACACCGGAGTTCGTCCGCGCACGACGCAGATGCTTGCGGCGTTCAAGGCCAGCGGTGCCGCCGCGAACAAGGTGGACAACATGAAAACCTATCAGCGTCAGGTCCACGGCGCCCGAGCCAAAGCAAAACCGGTTGACGACCCGAACACGCCCGGCGACGAATCAAAAGGAAACTCGGTGTCGCATCAGTCTTATGTTCAGATCGCCGAATCGTTCGGCCAAATGGTCGCTTTAGCGGCTGGTGAACCGCTCTACACGCCTAACGAAGCTCATTTGACGGTCGCCACGAACACAACGCTCCATACCGATATGGAAACCGCCAACGACGATGTCATCGGCGCCGTGCCGGCATGGAAAAACTCGATGGCCTCGCGCGATGCCCGACTCTACGACGACGCCGACAGCATCTACGAGCGCCAAAAGCTGGTCAAGGAATACGTTAAATCGCTCTACGGAGCAAGTTCACCGCAATACGCTCAGGTTAAAGGGCTTGAGTTTAAGAAAGTAAAATAACTTTTGTTTAAAATGTCCGCTTTCAGCCTCGCGATCCGAACTTCGGGTCGCTTTTTGTTGCCTGCGAGTCGCGAAATACGAACTTCGGAACGCAAGATTCGACCTGCGAAATGTGAGAAAGAACCTGCGAATTCCAATATTTGAGATGCGGTTCACGAACTCCGAACTGCGACGTGCGAACCTCGAACTGCGACATTCGAGATTCGACCTGCGACTTGCGAGACGCGACCTGCGACTGTCGAGAAACGACCTGCGGCGTGTGTAGAGCGGACTGCGAAATCGCTCGGACCTACAAATCCGCAGAATTGCTGATCGTCGATCCAGATATAGTCGAAGCCAATAACATTCCGCGAAGCAATTTCTGTTTTGCAGAGGTCGGGCGATACAAAGCCCAGACCCTTGCAGAGCGGGTTACAACGGCATGGGGAATTGAAACAAGCTTCTCGTGCGAGAGTTTCGATCCGGAGAAACATTTCAAAAACTCGAACAGTGATTATCGGATTCTCACGATCATTGTCGGCTGCGTCGATAATTACCGAGCTCGCCGAGAGATGCATCGAGCACTTGATGAGTTTCGAAGTTACGGTGAATCGTCGAGGGTATGGTGGATAGACGGCGGAAACGGCAAGACATCGGGCCAGGTGCTGCTGGGCTCGACGACAAAGGCACTCAAACCCGAGCAGTACTTTACGGGAACGAGTATCTGTC
Organism: Chloracidobacterium sp.; assembly: GCA_016720705.1. Classification (NCBI taxonomy): domain Bacteria; kingdom Pseudomonadati; phylum Acidobacteriota; class Blastocatellia; order Chloracidobacteriales; family Chloracidobacteriaceae; genus Chloracidobacterium; species Chloracidobacterium sp. The sequence continues at coordinate 22,721 of JADKKB010000008.1, forward strand.
GGGCACTCCCGGCACCATCGCTTCAACATTCCGATCTTCTTAAGCCAGAAAAAGTTGAAGCCAAGAGCGATGCGTCGTGTCCCGAGCGCGTTCGACTAGGTGAGCAGGGGCTTAACGTGAATCAGCGAGTGGCGGTCGAAATGGCGGAGATGCTTTCGTCAATGCTTTTGACACGTACCCTCAAGCGATTTGCGGTCTATTTTGATCTGGAGAGCGGTAGTACTAGATCCGCCTACTGTACTCCATCAGCCGTGCCTGACGTTCACTGCAACTTGTAGATCAAAAACGGTTATGTCGGAACTCTTACCAAAAGAAATTGAAAGTGTCCTGCCACGGATCAGTGACCAAGAGGGGAACAAGAATCCGACCGTATATGCCGTGTTCCAATTTCCATTGAGCGGATGGATTTGGTTTGTGACAGAAGGCGATGCATATATAGACGATTTTTGCTTCTTTGGCTATGTTGCCGGGCTTGAGCGCGAATGGGGGTATTTCTGTCTCAGTGAATTGGAATCCGTTGATATTGACGGGCTCAAAGTCCTTCGAGATGAAAATCACGTCCCGAGGCCATTATCCGAGTGTCTTCAGCAATATGGAATCGTTGAAAATTAAGCGGTGGACAGGATGCGAATGGAAACTCAAACATCTGCCGGAGTCGCCGGCACGCAGCTATTGCCATCTTTAGCATCTTCGGTGCTCCGAAACGTGTTCGGTGGTCCTCGGACCGAGGAGACATCGAACGAAGAAATTTCCCGAGATTCTTTAGTGGAACAGCCATCTGAAATTGCCAGGGAAGTACTGGCTCGGCTTGAAACCAGAAAGGACCGGGCTGCGACGGAGTTGGGTATCAGTGCTGAAGAGGTTGAATCTCTTCCATTCGATCTATCGACGCTGGAAAGTGAAGGCATCTTCATGAATATCGATTGTCGAGGGTTCGGTAGTCTTGTTCGGCAACTGGAATGGAAAACTCTCGGAGTTCAGCTACCTGAGAATGCGGCCGTCAGAGTGAGTCCGCCGCGAGCGGGGTTGCTGCCTGATGTCTATCGGAATCGCCTGATGCGAGGTGCGGCCCAGGCTCATAACGCTCTCAATAAATTTGGCTTCAGATTCACCCTCTGCGAGACCGTCTGGGGAACGAGCGAGTACAAGTGGATTCCCTGGACCGCGTTTGAATCTTTCGAAAAGACATACCTTCAAGCCTGCGAAATTCTCGCCGCAGCAAAGAGTGAGGTTCTTTCCAAATACGACGAGATCCTCGATATCCTTCAGGACAGTTTCTATCAGCTTGCGAGAGATTCTGCCGACAGGTTCGAGGCGACAAGCGATGAACCTTTTGATCGAGAGGAGTTCGTCAATGCGGTTGCGGCACAGGCAATCGGAATGGTTCCGACACGCGAGATGATACGCGATGGTCTCGTGATAACCATGAAGCCGAAGGTGATCATTCTAGGATCGGAGATGATCGCCGAGCGAAACCTCGCAAAATCTCTTGCGCTCGAAACCACTCGTATAAATTCTGAGCAGATAAAGATCGATCTTGAGATCGATGCAAAACGCCGTATCGAAGAAATAAAGGTCGATGAGGTGACTGCTGAAACCCGAAGAGAACGCGAGGTAAAGGAACGGATCCGCGAGATGAAGATCGAGGCCGCACAGCGTGAAGCGGAGGAGGCTGTGTCTCCGATCAAGGAAGGCTTTGCACAGATAACTGCGAACATTTTTGAATCAGCTTCGGAAATGGCGGAACGCATGAAGGATGCGAAGTTTGTATCGGGTTCATTAGCTAAACGCGCACGACAGATGTGCGAATGGTATCAGTTGATGAACTTCACAGGTGATACCTCTCTCGAAAGCGTGCTTCTACAATTGCAGACTGCCGCCGGCCGGGAAGCGAAGCAGCGCTCGCCTGAGGAGATGCGTACGGCCTTGAGCGATCTTCTGAGGATGACATCCGTCCATTCGAAGAAACTGCTCGATGAAGACCGCCTCACCGCTCTGGAACTATAAAAACACGAGGCAAAACAATGGCGACTTTTGACCTGAGCAAGTACATACCTGTCCACGCACGAATAACCGAGTTCTATGAGAGATACCCAGACGGCCGGATTGTCACGGAGATCATACGACTCAATGAAGACAGCGGCTTCGTATGTATCAAAGCATCTGCCTATCGGATTCGGGATGACGCCGAACCAAGCTCGACCGGCCACGCTTTCGAGATTCGAGGTCAAGGTTATGTAAACACCACATCCTTCATCGAGAACGGCGAGACAAGCGCGGTGGGCAGGGCGTTGGCGAATCTCGGCTTCAAGATCGATAACGGCATCGCATCACGGGAAGAGATGCAGAAGGTAGAGCGAATGACGAATACCGAAAAGCCGCACGGCGACCCTAGCCATAATGGCTACACGAGAAATAATGGTAGCGGCGGCGGCAACAACCGCCGTCTTGTCACCCAATCCGTTTCTTAGACGCTTCAAAGTAAACAAATAATGTCCGAAATAGAAGCGGGTGCCGACAGCATCCGGAAGTTCCTGCACGAGCTCGATATTAGGATTAGAGCCCGATATCCGCTCATCGCAATCAATACCTTCGAAGAAGATCGCGTAAGAGAGGCGCTGATCGATCTCGTCTTTCAGGAGCGGCATAAGGAAAAGTCTCTCTATTTCTGGAGCCGCCCAAGCGGTCTTCAGAAGGTGGTCGATCCGAAAGAGGGACTGCTTAGCTCGCCTCAAACGATCGGCGATACGGAAGATCCCGAAAGTCTTCTTGGCTTTATTAGCGAGCAGAAGACGGGTATTTTCCTCCTGTGTGACTACGCTCCTTATATCTCACCGTATGGGCAGGAGGACCCTTTACTGGTTCGACGACTTCGCGAGATCGCCTGGAAGCTGAAATCGACGAAGGCCACAGTTCTATTCGTGGGCCCGAACTTTCCCGAACTCAAAACATTGGAGAAGGAAGTAACGCAAATAGAACTCGACCTTCCGAGGGAGTCGGAGATCGAAGACTCGATCGAACTTCAGTTTGAAAACCTACGATCCAACGGGCTCGATATTAGCCTTACCAAAGAAACCCAGGACGCACTGCAGCAATCTCTACTTGGTCTAACAGCAGTCGAGATCAGCAATGTGGTTGCAAAGGCAGTAATTAGCTGTAACGGCCTGAATCAGGACTCGATCAATGTCATTCTTGAGGAAAAGAAGAACGTAATTCGAGGCAGCGGTTCATTGACCTATGTTCATCCTGAACCGGCAAGCAACTTAGGCGGCTACCAATCGCTTCGAGCAATCCTCGAACGTGCAGCATACACGTTCAGTCCGAGAGCGAAGGCCCGACACGTCGAACCATGCAAAGGCATACTGCTTGTCGGTCTTCCTGGTTGCGGAAAGGATCTCTGTAAACGTGTTGCTTCGAGCATTACGAATCGGGCACTGCTCGACTTGGACTTCGGCTCGATCATGGGTGAGGGAGGCGGCGTCATCGGTTCGTCAGCAATGTCGATAAAGCGGGCGTTATCTATCGCGGGCACGATTAAAGGCATTCTTGGTATCAGTGAGTTTGAGAAGGCCGTCTCTGGCATGAAGTCGTCAAACAAGACCGACGGCGGCGAAACGGCGCGAACCATCTCCTATCTTCTCAACTGGATGCAGGACAACAAGGATGTTCTTGTATTCGCTACCGCGAATGATGTTCGAGAGCTCGAATCCGAACAGTTCAGGATCGGTAGGTTCTCATATATACACTTCGTTGATCTTCCCGAAATAGAAGACCGAAAAGAGATATTCCGCGTTCACCTAAAGAAAAGAGCACTGGATGCCGAGCAGTTTGATCTTGAAAGACTCGTAGAAAAGAGCAAGGACTTCTCTGGTGCGGAGATCGAAGGTGCAGTACAAGACGGAGTTCTTGAAGCCTTCATTGACGGCGACCGACAGGCCGAGACTCGCGACATTATTAAAGCCGCCGAGAACATCACGCCTACTGCCCAGATGATGAGCGAGAAGATCGAAGAGATCCGCAAATGGGCTCGGAACAATATCAAAGGCGTAGGCTCACGAATCGAAAATACCGGCCTTGCCGGAAACCGCACCGATCGGATCTATGAACTCTAATTACGGAGAATCTAAATGAGTAAATACATGACATTCGACTCTCAGTCATTTCCGAATCGAGAGTTACTTCTCGAAGCCTTGGCCGAATGTGGTTTCGCATCGCCGACTGTAGGAACTGACATCCCTCTCGAAGGATGGGATAAACGCGATCCACAAACGGCGGACGTCGTTATCAGGCGTCGTGAAGTACGGGGACAATCGCTTTTAGGAGATATCGGCTTCCGGAAATCGTCAAAAGGTTATGTCGCAGTAATTGATGATATGGATTTGTCGTTTCGCTTGGGAAAAGACTTTATCGTCCGACTTCAGAACAGCTATCACGAAGCAGCTGCAAGAAAAATGGCCAAGAAACTCGGCGGCACGCTTATTAAAGAACGAATCGGAAAAACTCTGAAAATAAGAATCAAATACTGAGGAGGCGACCGACAATGCCCGAAGTTGAATTCAAGATCGATACCGAACGCGGAACATGCGAAACCGAGATAAAAGGGTATCAAGGGACTGCGTGCGAGAAGGCTGCTAGACATCTGAAGGAGATTTTAGGTGACCCCTCTATTGAGACTAAAAAGCAAGAGTATTTTGTCACGCCGAGTGTCAAACAGACCAATAAACTACGATGAGTAATAAGATCACCTTCATACTCGAACCAGACAGTGGGAAACTTACCGCTGAAGTCTCAGGCATTCCCGCTGATCAACTGATCGATCTCAGAGACGACCTTGGAACTTCCCAAAATTTGAATTGCGGAAAGCCGATGCAAGGTCAGTCTTGGGAACCGGGTAACCTTAAGGATGATCGCCATTACATCTGGCTTCATCGCATATATCACAACTCGGTGGTTGATGGTCCGGGTCGTCGGAGCGTGATTCAAGTTGCGGGTTGTTCAATTCGTTGTCCAGGTTGCTACGTTCCCGAAACTCATGATCGCCACAACGGGAAAAAGGTTTCTATTTCCTCAATTCTCGAAGAGATCGTTTCAAAACGCTATGAAAACGACGGTGTAACAATTCTCGGAGGCGAGCCTTTTGATCAATCTGATTCCGTGGCGGAACTTGTGTTGAGACTGAATAAACTTGGCTTCCACATTGTCGTCTACACGGGCAATACTATCGAGTATTTATCTACAAAAGACGACCCTAGCATCACCTATACTCTATCCCACATTGACTTGCTCATTGACGGTCCTTTTAAATCATCTCTAGTCGCTGAAACAGGGGAGTATCGAGGGTCATCGAATCAGCGCCTGTTACAGCAGAAATAGGTTGAGCCCGTCTAGTCTCTCATTGATTTCAATCTACACGAAAAATCATCCAAAGTTTTTCATGGCATCCCGTCATATTCGCAGTCGCAAATCTCGTGCTAATCCTCATTCGATTTTCAAAATCAGAAAGCTGGTTTACGTAAGATCTCGCTTACCCGCCCTTGGTGTTTGATAACAGACAACTGCTGTCTCTTATTAGACATCGTGGCCGCATCGCTTCGTCGAACACTCCCGTTAAACCCAATAAACATCGGATAAAGCGAGTGGTACAGCTATTGCCCTTACGTTTCAATATATGAGAGGTCAGATCGCACGATTTTTTGGTTTTTTTATTCTGGGTAGCGTCCTGTTCACGGTTGTCTCGCCTACCGCGATGCTCGCCCATGGCGGCGAGGATCATGGTGACGCGAAGCCAAAGTCCACGGCGAACGCGAAGGGCGTTGTATCCCATTCGACTCGTTTGGGCGAACTCGAGCTAATGGTAAAGCACCCTTCGATGGAGCCGGACAAGCCTACGACCGGGCTTCTTTTTATCACGAAATTTGAGACCAATGAACCTTTCAAGCTTGTCGATGCAAAGGTCGAGGTCGAATCGGCGAGCGGTGCGGTCTTTAATGCGACGGTTGCGGCTGGCGAACAGGCGGGCACATACAGCGTGACCTTTCCGGCGATGCCGTCCGGCGTTTACAAGATGCGGGCTAACGTCTCGCACGATGGCGAAACCGACACCGCCACTTTTTCCGGAATCGAAGTAAAGCCGCCCGCGGTTACGGCCGAGGGCGGAACGTCTTGGTTCACGCAATTGGTGATCGGCGTTGTCTTTTTGCTTGTAATAATTTTGCTTTTCGGGCTTGTGTTTTTCGTGTGGCGTTTCGCCGCTGGCCCTGGAGTTAACGAGGAAGCACTTTCTGCGTAAGAATCTAGCGAACATCGTTTACCGACACTCCATGGGCATAAGGAATATTTTAGCGATCGTAGGTGGGCATCTAGCGAAGCTCGGTTTAGCCGTCCTCTTTTTTGTCAGCTTTCATTCGGCATTCGCCCAGCAAACTGTTCCCGCGCCCGTACCGACTCCGGCCCCGTCGCTTCAATACATTGGTCAGGATGGCTTGAGTGTCGAGCGGCTTGTAGAAAGCGCCGGCAGTCGTCGGGCGGATCTGCTTGCGGCGCGGCAGCGACTCGTGATCGCCGAAGGGCGCCTCGTTCAAGCCGGACTTCGGCCAAATCCGGTCTTTAGTACCGAATACGGCAGCCCCCGTTTTCTGGGCGGCGAAAGCGAGTATGACTTTTCGGCAGGGTTGGCTCAACCTTTTGAGCTCGGAGGAAAACGTGGAAAGCGACGGGCCGTTGCGGAACTCGAACTCCAACAGGTTCGGGCCGAGGTCGCGGCTATCGAACGGAATATCGCCGTCGAAATTCGCCGGGATTATGCTCGGGCTATATCGGCCGCGCGGCAGCTCGATGTATTGGAAAGGCTTCTGGCCGCTGACGCGGAACTGGTTCGGGTGACGGAAGCACGCTTAAACGAAGGCGATGTGGCGCCGCTCGACCTGAATCTAGTCAGAGTCGAAAGCGACCGCCTGAAAATTCAAAGAATCGAAGCAAGAAACGAGTTGGAAACTGCCCTATTAAGAATTCGAACCTTGATCGGAGCTGATGTCGCGGAACCGCTTCGCTTGGCGCCTCAGTCCGACCGGCCGCCACGCCTCGATCTGGGACTTGGCGAACTTACCCAAAAAGCACTGAGCGATCGCTCCGACTTACAGGCCGCTCGGATCGGTGAGAGGCTAGGAACTGCCAGGCTGAGCTTGGCTCGCGCTGAGGCGGCTCCAGATATCACACCATCAGTGCGTTTTTCGCGTACCAAAGCATTTACCGATCTGCCCACATCGGCCGGAGGCGGGCGTGCCAATAATTTAGACAACGAGCTCACATTCGGCGTGTCGATAGATCTTCCGGTGTCCAACCGTAACCAGGGCGGAATTGCAGCCGCTGTCGGTGAACAGGTTCAAGCGGTGCGGACGCGGGAATTCTTAGAGGCAACAATACGGCGTGATGTCGCAGTTGCATACGGCCAGTATCGGGCCGCAGCAGAAAAGCTGGTGTTGTACACAACTCAAATCCTGCCGAGATCTGAGACAAATCTACAGACCGTTCGGGCGGCGTATAATGCCGGCGAGTTTTCGGTGTTCGAGGTCGTTAACGAACAGCGTCGTTTGAATGAGAACGTCACGAATTATAACCGGATTTTGGAAGAATACTACACGACCTTAACAGCACTCGAGGCAGCAGTCGGTGCAGCCCTGCCGCCATCCGCATTCATGCCGGGATCAACATCTGTCCTTCCCGATACCAGGATAGTGCCGAGACAGTTTACCAGGGAAGAATTTTTGAAGTCGAATAACGAGAATAAAACCGAACGGATCGGTTCGTTAGAGACGACCAAAAGGAAAATAGAAGAGGAGAAAAAATGAAAACACTCATATTCGTAACTTTGATTGCCGCGAGCCTACTAGCACGAGCGTGTTCCAGTGGAACAACAACGCCTGCCGCTAACACCGCTACGGCGAATAAGGCGCCAGCGAACTCGACCGCAGCAAATAACGCTGCCCCACCAGCGAAAGCCGATGAGATTCCGGCCTCGGTCAAGGCGGCACTTCCTGGAGCGCAGACATTTACGGCCATGCACAAAGAGCTGACCGATGCTCAGATCGCGTCTATTGAAAAAGACACGGGCGGGAAAGTCTCCGAAAAAGATCATCACTCCTATCCGGGATTTTCCACTGCGAATGGTACCAAAACGCAGATCGGAGCGGTCACGATCGTCAAGGCGGCCGGGAAGGAGATCATAGTTATATATGAGAACAAGGAAGGGTCGCCGTCGATCAAAGAGATCAAGGCCGAGGGCGTGCCGGCCGGTTTTCTCAGCCAGTTTGCTGGAAAGGGCCATGATGACGATCTGCTGCTAGGGGCTGATATCAAGTCAAACGGTGCGAAGGATGATCTGGCTAAAGCGATCACGGACGCCGTGCGGATCGATGTTCTGTCAATGCAGGCTCTGTACGGTAAGGCACACGCACATTAATGTATAGGTTCATCAAAAACTTAATACTCAAGGCTTGTTCCGGTTGTCCAAGTGTTAGGCGATTTCAGAAATCGTTCCTTACCTCAGTCTGGGTGTTCGCTCTGAGTCTCATGGCAGCCTTCGCTGCCAACGGACAAGCTCCGGCAGGAACGGCGTCAGGTGCGATCTCAACGATTACCTCCGAACGGAATGTGAAAAATGACAGCGGAGAGCTGACTGTCATTATGAAACGCCTACCGGGTGATCCGCGCTCCGGTGAAACGGGACATCTTCTCGTCTCATTGAGCGAGACGGTTCAGGGCGGATTCGGATCGGGGCCGCTTCCGGTCGAAAAGGCCGCAGTCTTGTTTAGCATCACAAGGCCTGACGGTGTGGTAGTTGCCGGGAATATCCCGGCGAAGGAAGAACTGGGCGGTTTGTACCGGGGAACTTATGTTTTTGACAGCGCGGGCGACTACAAAATAGTTTTTTCGATAACCACGGAAGACAACAGGACGTTTTCGTCCGACTTTCCGGTCACAGTATCACGAGCACCGATCCGGACGTCTTTTTGGATCGGTCTTCTGGTCCTGCTTGTTCTTTCTGGGGTTTCTCTCGCGGTCGTCTTTTACGCTTTGAAAAGAAAAGGGGATACTTCTTTCCGGCGACTTGCCCCTGTAGGAGTGGTTGTTCTCACGGTCTTTTTTCTCAGCTCGGTCGCTCTGGCCTATCTTCTTCCGCCTTTTCAGACGCGCGAAACGGCTGCGATTCCGCCAGACGCCTTTTCAACTACAGCGGTTAACGAGTTGCCGAAAGGAACGACGATCACCGTGCCGAAAGAATCGCAGCTACTGTTTGGGATAAAGACTCAGTTGATCGACACGAGGCAAATCACGAGCGGTTTGAAAACCACGGGAGTGGTTAGAGCCCGACCGGATGCCAAAGGAGTTGTGACCGCACAGGTACCGGGAAGGATCGTCCTTAATCAGGCGGTATCTCTAGGTTCTGCTGTCGGTCGCGGCGAACAGATCGGATACGTTGAACAGGTGCTTGACGTTTCGGGACAGACCGGGCTTGAAACGCAAAGACTGGAGGTCGAGGCGCAGCAGCGGGAGGTTGAAGCTCGGAAGCTGGAGTTGCGAAATACAGTTCTTTCGCTACAGTCGCAGCAGGCACAGTCACGAGCCGCGGCAGGGCAAGCAAGGACCCGTCTGGCTCAGGCCCAGCGCGAGCTTCGAAGAGCGCAGAACCTTTTGGAGGTCGGGGCAGTACCGCGAAAGCGTGTCGAAGAAGCTCAAACCGCCGTAAAAGTTATCGAAGATGAAGTAGCCTCAGCTGAGAAACAAGTGGTTTTGTTGGGCGAGCAGATCAAATCCGCCCAGGCCGGACAAAGTATTTTCCGCTCTCCCACCATCAGACAGCCGTTGCGGAATTTCCCGTTAATATCGCCAATAACGGGAATAATCGATCAGATCAAAGCCACGAGCGGCCAGCAAGTCGCGAGCGGGGCGGAATTACTCAACATCGTCAACTTGTCCACCGTCCTTTTAGAAGCTCAGGTTTTTGAGAAAGACCTCACGACGGTTCGAGAATCCACACGGGCAAGTTTTACATCTTCGGCTCTGCCCGGCGAGGTTTAAACGATAGGTACGGCTGACGGTGATGGACGCCTCCTCTCGGTCGGCCAAACCGTTAATGAGCAGACACGAACAGTGCCGGTGATATACGAGGTCAAGAATCCATTCAACCGACTCAAGGATGGCAATTTTATTGAGATCACTATCGACACGAGCGGCAACAGGCAAGTTCTGGCTGTGCCGAAGTCAGCGGTGGTTCGTGAACAGGCAGAGACCTTTGTGTTTGTCTTCGACGGTGGCGAGACGTTCGAGCGGCGTCAGGTCGCGCTCGGAGCGGAAGGTGCGGACTTCTACGAGATCGTGTCAGGTTTAAAAGAAGGCGATCGGGTAGTCATTGAAGGAGTGTATCAGCTGCGGACTACTCAGACGGGTGAATAGGTCAAGAGAAGAGATTGGCGGGGCAAGTAAGCGAAAGAAAAGAATTATGAGAAGAATTTTAGTTTTTGGAACGATCGTATTTATCACAACACTCGGCATCTTTTTAACGGCATGCAATGCCGGGGTAAATTCGCAGGGGATTGGCGACGCAAATGCCGCGAATACGGCTGTCAGCGAGACTAATTCCGCGAATACGGTCGATTCGGATTCAACCTTTAAGGTTGATTTCAAAACGGAACCGGGCCAGATACAGGCCGGTACGGCGGCGACGCTGGTTTTTACTGTTAAGGACAGTAAGAACGCGGTCGTGAAAGACCTACAGGTCGTTCATGAAAAGCCAATGCACTTGCTGATCGTCTCGAACGATCTTGCAGAGTTCTACCACGTGCATCCCGAGCCGACCGCCGACGGTTCATACCGCGTGCAGCACACATTTCCGAACGGCGGCGATTACAAGTTATACGCCGACTTCACACCGCCAAATGCCAAGCAGGTTGTCGAACGGATCGAAGTCAAAGTGGCCGGGGCTGAACGGTCGAAGGTTGCTCTTGTCGCGGATAAGAAGCTTGAAAAGTCGGTCGATGGTTTGAAAGTGGTGATGAAACCGAGTGCAAAGATCGAAGCGGGACAGGAATTGACGCTCGATTTTGCGGCATTCGATGCCAAAACCAACAAGCCCGCTACCGACCTGCAGAATTACCTTGGCGAATTAGCGCATTTCGTCATCATCAGTGAGGATCTCGTTGATTTCGTCCACGCTCATCCGATGGCGAAGGGCGAAAAAATGGACGGGATGAAGATGGACGGCGATAAAGAGGAAAAAGATCATAACGCCGACGGCCATTCACATGGGGCGGATTCGAAAGAGGCGAACAGGCCGAGCGCTTATGAAGTTTCGGCACATACTGCTTTCCCGCGTCCCGGCCTGTACAAGCTTTGGGCTCAGTTTCAGCGCGGCGGAAAGGTCATCAGCATTCCGTTTATCGTAAATGTTCCGGCAGGTTCGGCAAAGGCTGTAAAGGCGGCGAATGTTCCGGCGGGTGCGACAAAGATCACTGTTTCATCGGACGGTTATGAGCCGTCATCAATCTCGGTCGTCAAAGGGCAGCCCGTTAGATTGGCCTTCTATCGAGCCGACGCTGAGAACTGCGGCGGCGAAGTCGTCTTCGCCAAGCAAAAGATCCGAAAGAAACTACCTGTCGGTGAGACAGTCATGGTCGAATTCACCCCAAGCGAGGCTGGCGAGATCGCGTTTGGCTGCGGAATGGACATGCTGCGAGGAAAACTCGTCGTTATTGAGCCATAAGATGTGATAAGGAACAGAATCCCTGTGACATAAAACGCAAATTTCAAGACATGGAACAAAAAATAAGCGACATAGAGCGTAAGCGTAGTCACATGGAATGAAAAATAAGCGATAAGGAACGAAAAATACGCGACATGGAACACGAATTTAGTCACATGGAACAAGAATTAAGCGACTAGGGGAACTACACATGCGAGCAAATTCGCGAGATATGTGACGTAAATATCAAGATTACGAAGAAAAACTGACAGATATTGGAGGAAACATTATGAAAAGATCACTGATTACCCTATTTTTACTTGTTGCCGGCGTCGTTGGCGTCGGTACCATTGCGGCTAGCGTCGAGGCTCACACACGAACGGTCAAAGTCAAAGTTGACAAGAACGGCTTTTCGCCGTCGTCCATCGACATCGAAGCGGGTCATAAACTAAATCTCGTGTTCAACCGTGCTGACAAGAACAACTGCGGCAGCAAGGTCGTCTTTGCAAAGCTGGGTATTACCAAAAATCTGCCGGTGGGCAAAGATGTTGTCGTTAGCATCACGCCGACCGAGGCGGGACAAATATCATTTGCCTGCGGAATGGGAATGTACAAGGGAAGCATCGTCGTTAGCGAGGGCTGAGACAACTCGCCTAAGTTAAAAGGGGGAAGAAAATGAAAACACTATTGTTAACGGCCACGTTGGGGCTGGGAGCTATAGGCTTGGCCGCTTGCGGTCAGACGGGCAGCAACGCTAATTCCATGAATCATAATGCGATGATGACGAACTCGAATTCATCAATGAATATGAACGGCATGGATCACAATTCGATGCCGATAAACTCGAACATGTCGATGGATCATTCGGCAATGAAAAGTTCACCGAATGCCGCGAGCCAGCCGTACGATCTTCAGTTTATCGATACGATGACCGCCCATCACAAGGGAGCCGTGGACATGGCGAAGATGGTTGAGGGCAAAACGCAAAATCCCGACATCAAGAAGTTTGCCGCACAGATCATCGCAGATCAAGAAAAAGAGATCAGCCAAATGAAAGACTGGCGGGAGAAGTGGTTCGCGGGCAAACCGGCGGCCATGAACATGGAAATGCCGGGCATGATGGATTCCATGAAGATGGATATGGCAAAGCTTACAAATTCGAAAGACAAAGACTTTGACCTCGCGTTTATCGACATGATGACTCCTCATCACGTTGGGGCCGTTACGATGGCGAAAGAAGCGTTGCAGAAGAGCGAAAAGGCAGAGATCAAAACGCTCGCCGGTCAAATTATCAAAGCTCAAGAAGCCGAGATAAAGATGATGAGCGAGTGGAAGGCAAAGTGGAGTAAATAGTTCCGGTCGTATGTGATTTAAATGCTCAATGGAATTATCAAATGGTCTCTCAAGAACCGGTTGATCGTCGTCGCGATCGCTGCCCTGTTGCTTGTCTGGGGCAGCTACGTTGCGTTCAATTTACCGGTCGATGTCTTTCCCGATCTTAATAAACCGACGATCACGGTATTGACCGAAGCTAATGGCTTAGCACCCGAAGAAGTCGAGACACAGGTATCATATCCGATCGAGACGGTGATGAACGGTGTGCCGGGCGTTTCACGGGTTCGCTCAGTGAGCGGCATCGGATTGTCAATTGTTTACGTAGAATTCGAATGGGGAACGGATATTTATCGAAACCGGCAGTTGGTTTCGGAAAAGATAACAGAAGCCCGCGAACAGTTGCCGCGAGGAGTCTCGCCGTTTCTAGCTCCCATCTCCTCGATAATGGGCGAGATCATGCTGGTCGCTGTGTCTAGCAAGGACGGAACGACTGATCCGTTAGCGTTGAGGACCTTGGCAGACTGGACAATTCGACCCAGGCTGTTGACGATTACCGGTGTTTCTCAGGTCATCCCCATCGGCGGCGGCGTGAAACAGTATCAGGCTCTTGTATCACCCGAAAAGCTTAGACAATTTGGTGTCACAATCGAAGACGTTTCAGTCGCGTTAGAAAAATCGAACATTAATTCCACCGGCGGCTTCGTCGATGCCCAATCGCAAGAATACCTTGTTCGGAACCTTGGCAGGTTTTATTCGATCGACGAACTGAAGCAAACGGTTGTTGCGTATCGTAACAACACGCCTATTCGTTTAGGTGATGTAGCCGAAGTACAGTTTGGCGCGAAAATTAAGCGGGGCGAGGCCGGAACGAACGGAAAGCCCGCCGTTATAGTTTCAGTTCAAAAACAGCCCGGTGCCAGTACTCAAGATCTGACAGAAAAGGTTGACGAGGCGGTGCGGGAACTGCAAAAAACGCTTCCACCCGATGTTGAGATCAACCCTAATCTCTTTCGACAAGCGAACTTCATCAACGCGTCGATTGGCAACGTCACCGAAGCATTGCGTGACGGTGCGATTCTGGTCGCGATTGTATTGTTCCTGTTTTTGCTTAATTTCCGAACCACGTTTATTACACTCACGGCGATTCCACTTTCGTTCATCGTTACATTTCTTATCCTCTATGCGTTTGGGATCTCGGTAAATACAATGACCCTCGGCGGTTTGGCGGTTGCGATCGGCGAGTTGGTTGACGATGCGATCGTCGACATTGAGAATATCTTCCGTCGACTCGGCGAAAACCGGAACCTTGAAAATCCTCGTCCATCTCTCGAGGTGATCTATCACGCATCGCTTGAGGTGCGCTCGTCCATCATTTATGCCACGGTGATCGTCGCCCTCGTGTTTATTCCGCTGTTCGCCTTATCGGGTGTCGAAGGCAGATTGCTCGCTCCCTTGGGCCTCGCGTACATTACTGCACTCGTGGCATCTCTGTTCGTAAGTTTAACCTTAACGCCCGTCTTGGCGTCGTATCTGTTGCCCCAAACATTTAGGCGAAAGGACGACAAAGAGTGGTCGATGGTCCGGTTGAGATCGAACAGGAAGCAGACGACAAGCCTTCCATTTTTTCGAAAATGTGGCGGCGTTTTCGCTCTCCATCGGCGGACGAACATCAGGACAGCTTCCTAGTTCGCTGGTTGAAAAAATACGACAGTCGGCTTCTTCACTGGACGCTTCGTCATCCATATAAAGTTATCGTCGGGGCAGCCGTTGTATTCATTCTGACGATGGCTACTTTGCCATTTGTTGGCACATCGTTTTTGCCGGACTTCAATGAAGGAACGCTCACCGTCAATGTCCAGGCCCAGCCCGGGACGTCTCTGGCGGAATCTAACCGCATCGGCCAAATTTCCGAGAAATTACTGTTAGAGGTTCCTGAGGTTATTTCTACGGGGCGCCGGACGGGAAGGGCTGAACTCGACGAACACGCCGAAGGCGTTCACTATACCGAGATCGACGTTGATCTGAAGAAATCCGACCGGTCACGGGAGGAGATCCTTTCGGCGATCCGAGATAAACTCGCGGTCGTTCCCGGAGTTACCTCTAACGTAGGACAGCCGATCTCTCATCGGTTGGATCATTTGCAGTCTGGTGTTAGGGCACAGATCGCGGTCAAGTTGTTCGGCGACGATTTGGCTACACTGCGTTCAAAGGCTGAGGAGATTCGGAATACGATTCAAACCGTCGAGGGGGCAACGGACGTGTCGGTTGAGCGACAGGTTCTGATCCCGCAGGTGCGTTTTAATGTCGACCGGGTCAAAGCCGCCCAATACGGTCTTCAGCCGGGCGAAGTTACGCGAACGCTGGAGACGGCATTGAACGGGCGAACCGTCTCGCAGGCCATTGATGGAGCCCGGCGTTACGACGTGGTGGTTCGTTTTGATGAGGCGTCCCGCAACAGTCTGGATGCATTGCAAAATGTCACCATCGACACGCCGCAAGGAACTCAGATTCCCATTTCTGCCGTAGCTGTTGTTGAGAATTTTCCCGGACCCAACCAGATCCTTCGAGAAGACACGAAACGCCGAATTGTCATTGGGGCAAACGTTGCCGGACGTGATCTTGGCTCCGTCGTCAATGACATTCAAAGCCGTGTCGCGACACAGGTTCAACTGCCAACCGGGTATTTTCTTGAGTATGGCGGCCAGTTTCAGGCATCGCAGGAGGCAACAAGAACTCTCTCATTACTCTCAATTTTTTCTCTGTTAGCAATCTTCTTTCTGCTGATAAAAGCCTTTGGTGACTGGCGGGTAGCCCTTCAGGTGATGATAAACATCCCCCTAGCGTTGATCGGAGCCGTCTGGGCCTTGCACCTCTCGGGCGGCGTGTTTTCGATCGCGACAATGGTCGGCTTTATTTCTCTCGTCGGGATCACGTCACGAAACGGGATCATGATGATCTCGCATTATCTTCACCTGATGAAAGAAGAAGGCGAAGATTTTACCGAACACATGATCGTACGCGGCTCGTTAGAAAGGCTCGTTCCCGTCCTGATGACTGCCCTGACCGCGGGACTGTCGCTAATACCCTTCATCCTTGCGGCGGACGCTCCGGGCAAAGAGATATTGCACCCACTCGCGGTGGTGGTGCTGGGCGGAATTTTAACTTCGACCCTACTTGATCAGATCGTAACCCCGGCTGTCTTTTACAAGTTCGGACGGCCGAGTGCGGATCGAGTTATCGCGGAACGCGAGCACGGGATGTTCGGGGCCGGTGAGTGGGAAGGAGATCGGGCTGATACGACAACGGACTTCCCGGCTAGGAATCCGGTTCCTGCTACGGAAAGTTAAAGGATTCCAAGAGTTGTTTGAGATATTTAACTATATAGAGGAGAAAAACTATGAAGACAACAAATTTGCGCGGGGCTTTGATCGTTGCGCTGGTGCTTGGAGCCTGCGTGCTGGTCTTAAATTTGACCTTCCCCGTCAATGCACAGACCGACGAAGTTAAAGCTGTCACGGACGTCATGATGAGCGAAGCGGCGGCGGTCGAAAAGGGCGATCTAGCGGCCCTCGATAAAATTTGGGCCAACACCGAAGATGTCACCGTCTTCGAAAGCGGACACGCCAATTACGGTTGGAATGATTACCGCAACACCCATCTCGCTCCCGAACTAAAGGAATTCAAAAACACGAAATACTCGTTTTCGGATATGAAGGTTAAAGTCGATGGCAAGACGGCGTGGGCAACTTTTAAATATTCTCTTGCCGCCGAAATGGGTACTCGCAAGGTAGAAAGCGGCGGTTTGGGCACAGCGGTTCTAGAAAAGCGCGATGGCAAATGGCGAATCGTCCATTGGCATTCAAGCGCTCCTCGCAGGGCTCCGGCAGCCCAGCCCTCGCCGTCTCCAAAGGGTTAATCCGGTTTCTAGACACGAACTCGGCGGCAATACGGCTCAATTTTTGTGAAATTCTTTATGAAGACAGGGGGAATAGTAATAAGCGTTATAGGGATCGCCCTCTTTGCGTGGCATCTGATTAGAGTGAGTTCTAATCCGGACTATATAGGTTATGCCTCACACCAGGTCATGTCGGTTAACGGCGTGATCGTTCTCATTTTTGGTGTCACCCTTTACTTTATGGGCCGATGGCGAAAAAAACGAAAGGGCAGGCCACCTGCGCCTCAAGATAAGTAGAGGGCACCGGGGCGGTTCCAATTTTGGAAGTAGAACTTCAAGGAGTGAGTTGTATGGATCTATGGAAAGGCGTGTTGTGATAGACACGCTAATCGGCCGCAGGAAAGGGAAGATCTTTTTGAGGCGATTACTTAATGATAGTTCTCAAGGCGAGCAACCTATTATTTTTGCTCGACCCTGTATAAGGACAAGTTTGAAGGGAGTCCAGAAGTTTATACGGGTCAATGAGCAGAGGCGTCGGGCAGTGCCAATTTGCCCGATGCCGTCTTCAGCAGGGGATTTGGACGTAGTGAAACGCTATTCCATCAGGGTGAATAACTTTTTGTAAAAAGGAGGTAAAAAACACATTAAAGACATGAAGAAAGCAAAAAGCATGTACGTGAACCTCGCCATCATGGCGATTCTGTCGTTTATTTCGATGTTCGTATTTATGTACATGATGGTCGATTCGTTCGGAAACGTCTATCCAAACTTAAATCAGTTTTACATGGCCGGACTTATGACCGCCCCGATGATCGTGATCGAGATCTTTGTGATGTGGTCGATGTATAACAACAAAAAGGCCAATCTGATCATCGCGGGTGTCAGCATTATTTTGCTTGTCCTGTTTTCGTTGTTTATCAGAAAGCAGACCGCCATCTCCGATAGAGAATTCTTGAAATCTATGATCCCGCACCACGGAGGAGCCGTTCTGATGTGTGATAACCCGAATCTCCAGGACACGGAGATCAAGGAATTGTGTAAAGGTATAACCTCGTCTCAACAGTCGGAGATCGAGTGGATGAAGAAAAAACTTGACGAAATAGATCGAAAATAGATGAGGAGTAACCCAATCCAATGATGACCGCTACGGTATTGGCTAAACAATCCGACGTGTCTCTCTACACGATCAGGCACTATACCCGCATCGGTTTGCTGAGGCCGGCCCGAAATACACAAAATAACTATAAGGTTTATCAGCCTTCGGACGCCGTGCGGGTGCGTTTTATCAAGGCAGCCGGCAATCTGGGATTTTCGCTCGCCGAGATCGCGGATATTTTGAAGGAGGCGAAAGAAGGGAATACGCCGTGTCCGATGGTTCGGGAAATTATCGTCCGCCGTATTGCGGAGAATAAACGAAAGATCAATGAGATGCGGAAGCTCCAGCGGAAAATGGAGGGAGCCCTTAAGGATTGGTCGCAAATGAAGAATTCAATGCCGACGGGTGATTCAGTTTGCCACTTGATCGAGTCGGTAAGCGAGACAGAAAAATAGCGCTTGACCTGACCCCTGCTAACAGGTTGTAGAATAGTTTTTGTCGTTACTTTTAACGACTGGAAGATAGAAATATGATTGAGAAAACAACAACTACAACAACAACCGACACTTTTACCGACCCGATATGCGGAATGCAGGTCATGGCCGCAACGGCTGCCGGCAGCCTAAACCAGGACGGAGATACATATTATTTCTGCTCGACCGCCTGTCTACAAAAATTTATCGAGCCTACGGACGAGAAACCGGCGAGCTGCTGCAGCGGCAAATAAACAGGTTGATAACGGTATTTATCCCGCGAGGAGGGGCCATGACAAGAATTGTAAAAAAGATCGCAGCAGAAGACGAATTTATCGATCCGATATGCGGAATGACGGTCGATCCGGCGACGGCGGCGGGGAGTTTTATGCATGAGGGGAAGATCTACTATTTTTGCTCTAAAGACTGTTTGCAGAAATTTATCGCCAAGACGCAAGACGTCAGCGCGAGTGGTTTTGAAGAGATCGGTCGCGAAAGAATAGAAACTGTCTCGCACGGAGAGATGAATGCTACGCCTGAAGGGGAATTTGTTGATCCGGTGTGCGGAATGACAGTCGCGCCGGAAACGCCTGCGGGAAAATATGTTTTCGAGGGCGAAACTTATTATTTTTGCTCGGCGGGCTGTTTGAACAAGTTCAAACAAAATCCGGCAAGCTTTCTTCAGGAGAAAGAGGAAGAAAAACTTGAGGCCGAAAGCAAGGGGGTCGAATACACCTGCCCGATGCATCCGGAAGTTGTGCAGATAGGTCCGGGAAGCTGTCCGAAATGCGGAATGGCACTTGAGCCTAAGGTGATGACGCTCGATGATGCTCCTGACCCGGAATATCTCGATATGAAACGGCGGTTCTTGATCTCCTCCGCATTGACCCTTCCGGTTTTTGCTCTGGCGATGTCGGAAATGCTGCCGAGTTTCCACGACATACATTCACCCAAGATTTCATTTGGACACAGCTCGTTCTTGCGACGCCGGTCGTACTCTGGGGCGGATTTCCTTTCTTTCAGCGTGGATGGGCTTCCGTTAAGAATGCCAGCCCGAATATGTTCACGCTGATCGCCATCGGCACCGGAGCAGCTTATCTTTTCAGTCTTTTTGCTCTGTTCCTGCCCGATCTGTTCCCGGCATCGATGCGAAATGAGCACACTGGGTTGATCTCCGCTTACTTTGAAGCGGCAGCCGTTATTACGACACTTGTTCTCCTCGGGCAGGTTCTCGAACTTCGAGCCAGAAGCCAAACCTCAAGCGCCATCAAAGCCCTGCTCGGCCTCGCGCCGGAAACTGCGATCGTTGTATTCGACGACGGCACGGAGACCGAGATCGCGCTAAAAGATGTACAGATCGACGCGAGTTTGAGGGTTAAGGCGAACGAAAAATTCCAACGGATGGCTCAATCTTGGAAGGCGATACTTCGGTTGATGAGTCGATGGTGACGGGCGAATCGATCCCGGTCGAAAAGACGGTCGGCGATAAGGTTATCGGCGGAACGATCAATGGCCGACGCGGCTTTGTAATGAAAGCGGAAAAGGTCGGCAGCGACACGCTGCTCGCGCAGATCGTCCGTATGGTCGGCGAGGCTCAGCGTTCGCGCGCTCCTATCCAGCGTCTCGTGGATGTCGTATCGGCCTATTTTGTCCCGGCGGTTATTCTCGTAGCGATCGTCGCGTTTGCCGTTTGGCTGATCTTCGGTAGTTTCGCTTACGCGATGGTCGCGGCGGTTTCAGTTCTGATTATTGCCTGCCCATGTGCGTTGGGACTGGCCACGCCGATGTCGATCATGGTCGGCACGGGACACGGTGCGCGGCACGGTGTATTGGTCAAGAAGGCCGAGGCACTAGAGATCCTGGAAAAGGTGAATTCCATCGTCGTTGATAAAACCGGAACCTTGACCGAGGGCAAACCTCGGCTTCAGAAGGTTATCTCGTTATATGGATCGGATGAAATCGAGATCTTGCGCCTTGCAGCTAGTCTTGAGAGATCGAGCGAGCATCCGCTGGCGGAAGCGATTATCAAAGGAGCCGAAGAGAAAAATATTGAATTGGCAAAGGTTGAGGGTTTTGAATCCATTACAGGGAAAGGAATCACTGGATCGATCGACGGGAAAAAGGTGTTACTGGGTAATGCGAAGTTGATGACGGAAAACAACATTGATTTCCCGGCTGATGGAAAAGCCGACGAGCTTCGTGCGGAAGGGCAAACGGTAATGTTCGTCGCCGTTGACGGGAAACCCGCCGGGCTTGTCGGGGTCGCCGACACTATTAAAGAGTCTGCTAAAGAAGCAATCGACGAACTGCATCGACACAAGATCGAAGTCGTCATGATGACGGGCGATAATGCAATTACGGCCGACGCAGTTGCCAAACGGCTCGGCATCGACAAGGTTTTCGCTGATGTTTTGCCCGAACAAAAAGCGGAAAAGATCAAGGAGCTGCAGACGCTGGGCAAGATCGTCGCAATGGCCGGCGACGGCGTAAATGATGCACCGGCCCTAGCTCAGGCGCAGGTCGGGATCGCAATGGGGACGGGAACAGACGTGGCTATGGAATCCGCTGATATAACGCTTCTAAAAGGCGACCTTCGCGGAATCCTGAGGGCGAAAAAACTGAGCGAGGCGACTATGAAGAACATCCGTCAGAACTTGTTCTTTGCATTCATTTACAACCTCGTCGGCGTGCCCATCGCGGCCGGCGTTCTATTTCCAATTTTCGGCCTCCTTCTGAGCCCAATGATCGCGAGCGCCGCGATGACTTTCAGCTCTGTCTCGGTCATCGTCAATGCGCTGCGTTTGCGGAACTTGAAATTGTAAGCAAGTGAAGAATGAAAGATACATTCCTGCGTTGAGTTACGAATGGCTAACGCCTTTTTATGATCCGGTGGTGCGCCTGACGACGCGGGAGAAAGTTTTCAAGAATGCTCTTGTTTCAGAAGCTCAAATCAAAATCGGCCATCGTGTTTTGGATCTGGCCTGCGGTACGGGAACGCTCACAATACTGATTAAAAACGCGCAGACGCAAACCACTGTCATCGGTATTGACGGTGATTCTACAGTTCTTGATATAGCCAGGGCAAAGGCAAAAGACTCGGGCGTTGAGATTGAATTCGATGAAGGAATGTCGTTTGAATTGCCCTATGAAGATGCATCTTTTGACCGCGTCGTTTCGAGCTTGTTCTTTCATCATTTGACGCGGGAGGATAAGTTGAGAACATTGAGCGAGGTAAGGCGAGTTCTCAAACCGAATGGCGAGATACATATTGCCGACTGGGGACTGCCATCCAATTCATTTATGAAATTTCCTTCATATTTCATCAAACTGCTCGACGGTTCGGAAACAACGGACGACAGTTTTAATGGCCTATTGCCGAGTTTGATGACGGATACGGGTATTGAAGCGGTGGAAGAAACGAAAAATTTTGATAGTTTATTTGGGACAATCCGGCTCCATAAAGGGACGAAGACGAAACGTTAGGAGGATATGATGACGAAGAGAAATTTAACAGGCGGCGTTTTACTTTGCTCGCTATTAACTGTGGCCGCTTTCGCACACGACCTGTTTCTTAAGTCAGACAGCTATTTCCTGAAGCCTAACTCGAAGTTTACTGTCAAAGTCATGAATGGAACGTTTCTGACGAGCGAGGGAGCGGTTGCATTCGCCCGGCTAAATGACGTGAGCGTCGTTTCGGGTGGGAATCGTGTGCATCCGAAGGAAGCCGATCTTACTAAAGACGAAACGACTGCCTTTCTAAATCTGAAGACCGGAGCGGCGGGAACCTACGTTGTCGGGCTTTCGACCAAATCACGCGAGATCGCGTTGAAAGCGGCGGATTTCAATGAGTATCTCAAAGAAGACGGCCTCCCTGACACGCTCGAGGAGAGACGGAAGACCGGCGAACTGAAAAAAGACGCGGTGGAGCGTTACAGCAAGCATGTGAAAGCGATCCTACAGGTTGGAAAGAAGCAGACCGACGATTACAAAATGATTCTCGGCTATCCGGTAGAACTCGTACCGCAGCAGAATCCGTATAAGCTAAAACGGGGCGACACGATCGAACTCCTTTGTCTCAAGGATGGTAGGCCGCTCGTTGGCCAAGTGGTCCTTGCCGGACGGGACGCTAGGGGAAAGATAGTTTCGTCGCCAGAACTTCGCAGCGACGAGAAAGGCCTTGTCATGCTGCGGCTTGACGGTTCAGGCAAATGGTATGTCAAGTTCATCAATATGGCAAAACTCGGCGACCTGAATTTGAATTACGAGTCGAAATGGACGACGCTGACGTTCGAGATCAAATGAGTTCACCGGATTAATGATACCTTATGGATCTTCAATATCTGTTAGTGATCGCAATCATTCTCGCGGCTGTTATCTTTGCGGTGAGAACACTGGTGCAAAGACGCAGTGCCTTTTCGTCAAAATCGGGCTGCGGCGATGATTGCGGCTGCGGTAAGTGATGCGGAATGTCGTCGCTAAGCTCCACGCGTTCCCTCGAAATCCACTTACACACCAAGCATCGCACGGAAACTAAAATTCACAAGGTGTTCGGAGCGGAACTGATTTGGAGTTTGGTAAAATGAGGTCGTCATGACAAAAGCCCCTGCCAAAATTTTGCTGGTCGATGACGATGAGTCGCTGCGTCGGGTTCTTGAATTTCAGCTATCGGAGGCCGGGCATTCGGTCGTGAGCGAGAGTGATGGCCGAGAAGCATTGAGGTTCTATTCGGCAGACGACTTTGACTGCGTGATCACCGATTGGCGCATGCCGAAGATCACGGGGTCGCAGTTGGTCCAACAGGCAACGGCGATCAACAGCGAAGTACCAATCATTGTTATTACCGCTTTCGGAGATGTCGATACAGCGGTCGAAGCTATGCGCGGCGGGGCCTTTGATTTTATTACAAAACCTTTTAACCGCCAGGAAATTCTGCTAACGGTCGAAAAAGCCCTAAGATATGGCCACGCTTTAGCGGAGAATCGCCGGCTAAGACGTCAGATTCACGAAGAATTTCGAATCGAGAACGTTATCGGATCATCTGAAAAGATGCTTCAGGTTTTTGATCTGGTTGAGCGAGTGTCAAAAACAAACGTCACCGTCCTAATCGAAGGTGAGTCGGGAACTGGAAAAGAATTGATCGCGAAAGGAATACACTTTTCCGGCACGCGCAGAGACAATCCGTTTGTTGCTATCAACTGTGCCGCTATACCCGAAACGCTCATCGAAGCAGAGTTATTCGGATATAAAAAAGGTGCTTTCACTGGTGCGGTTGGAGAATCGAGGGGCAAATTTGAGGAAGCCAATGGCGGTACCTTATTCCTTGATGAGATCAGTGCTATGCCTCTCCAGTCGCAAACACGGCTTTTGAGGGTTCTGCAGGAGCAGGAAGTGACACGCCTAGGCGAAAATACCCCGCGCAAGATAGATGCTCGAATAATTGCTGCCACCAACGAAAACCTGCCCGATCTTATAAAAGAAAACGCCTTCCGCGAGGATCTTTTCTACCGACTCGCGGTCGTTCCAATCACAATTCCACCGTTGCGTGAACGCCGTGAGGATTTGCCAGTCTTGACCGAACATTTTGCAACCCGATCTGCGTCGAAACATGGGATAAGACCGCCAAAGATATCGCGCGAGGTATTCAAGGTATTTTTCGATTACCCATGGATGGGAAACGTTCGCGAATTGGAGAATCTGGTAGAAAGAATGGTTGTTCTTTCGGATGGGGATCCTTTAACTCTTAACGACGTCCCGGAAACCGTGAAGAAGCCTTTTTCAACGAAGGGGGAATTGTGGTTCGACCTGCCTTCCGAGCCGATTAATCTAGAGGCCATCGAACGGGAAATTATACGTAGTTCGCTTCTTCGGCATAACGGAAATCAGTCGCAAACCTCAAAATATCTAGGTATTACTCGAAGCGCCCTTATATATCGAATACAGAAGTACGACTTAGAGGAGTCCGGTCCCAGCATTTCGGACGACTAGATGGATACGCAGACCTTCAATATCACATCCTCCCGTAACCGTTTGTACGTATGGATTGTAATTGCAGCGGTGATCATCCTCATTACCGTGCTGCACTTTCTCACGCCTACAGATCAAATCGTTTGGCACGAGATATATCAGCGGATCTACTACGTACCAATTATAGCCGCCGCTTTAATATTTGGTCTCAGAGGTGGGCTCGCGGCATCTCTTTTTACAACCATCATTTACTCGCCACATGTTTATTTACATTGGCAACACGGACATTTTGATTACTCCATCAACCAGTATGCCGAAATCGTGATCTTCAATCTCGTTGGCGGGATAATGGGAGCTCTCGG
This sequence comes from Chloracidobacterium sp., assembly GCA_016720705.1. Taxonomy (NCBI): domain Bacteria; kingdom Pseudomonadati; phylum Acidobacteriota; class Blastocatellia; order Chloracidobacteriales; family Chloracidobacteriaceae; genus Chloracidobacterium; species Chloracidobacterium sp. Next base: position 47,583 of record JADKKB010000008.1, read on the forward strand.
CGACCGTTTAAGAAATGCCAGGGAACGAGCTGAAAGAAATGCCGAGGAGAAACGAAGGGCTTACGATGAGTTGCAAACAACGTTTCAACAGCTGCTTCAGGCGGAGAAATTAACCTCGCTCGGAGAACTTTCTGCCGGAATCGTTCATGAGGTCCGCAACCCGCTTGCGTCAATAAAAGGGGCCATCGAAATATTAGAGGACGAGCTGACCGTTGACAGTCCTCGGCGAGAGTTCGTCGGTCTTGCAAAAGGTGAAATAGATAGGTTAGATCGGCTAGTGGGTGAGTTTCTACGATTCGCACGACCCAACGCACCGTCTAAAACTCCAACTGATCTTAACGAAATCGTGGACTCAATCACAGGTTTGATCGAGAACGAGGCTTCGTCACAGTCGGTTGAAGTGATTAGAGATCTCCAGAAGAATCTTCCGCTGATTCTCGTCGATGCCGAGCAGATCAAGCAGGTGATACTAAATTTAGCTATCAACGCTCTACAGGTCATGACCCAGTCAAACGGTGCCGGTCAGACGATTACGTTTAAAACTTTTCAGCAAGACAGTGATTTTATCGTCCAAGTCACTGACACCGGTTCTGGGGTTGACGAAGAAAATCTCTCGAAGATTTTCGACCCGTTCTACACGACTAAGGAAAAAGGGGTAGGACTCGGCCTTTCAATTGCTCATAAAATCGCGACCCAACACGGGGGGAAACTTCTTGCCCAAAACACCTCTGATGGAGCTCTGTTTTCGCTAATCCTTCCAACAACGACAATTGCGTAAAGAGTGCGGCGTTCCTATTATGCGTTGTGTAGTTTAGCCTGTTACAACGTCGTCAATAGCACGCCTGAACATGGGGGCGGTTAAGATTCATGCCGCTTTTGATTCGACGGACTAGACAGACCAGTTAAAAATTTGAGACCATCGAGTCGTGAGAATCGTGACTTACATCTTTGTGGCGTATTTGCTTGTCCTTTCGGTGCAGCCGTGTAAGGACAGCCTATTGCCACGCGACAACCAAGGTCACCCGGTTCAGAAGGTTGCCCACTTGGACCCGCTTTCGCAGGATAGTGACAGTGATTCCAATGATGATTGTTCGCCGTTTTGTGTCTGCTCATGTTGCGGAAGCAACCCTGCTCAGACGATCGTCTACTCTGTGGCTGTGACCTTTCCGAAAACCGTTGAGCAAGCGAGTTCTGATTTTTCTCACTACAAAGCCCCTTACGAATCCACCCGCTCCTTCTCAATTTGGCAGCCGCCAAAAGCCTAACTCAAATACCATTGATGCGCCTTTATTTGGCTAGTGTGCGAATCCGCGCCTAGCAGGCTAGCAGATTGTTTTTGAGATAGGTTTATAAATGTTCAAAAAATTATTGTACGTGGTCGTCGTTACGACGGCGGCTACTGCGTATTCGCAGGAGAATACCAGAGCGAATGCGTTCGATATCGGATCAACTAGTATCGCTTCGCAACCGGCGGCGAGCTTACCTGAAAAACGGCTAGTGGCACCGTTTGCCAATCGCTATCACAACCAAACGGACGGCATTTCTCTTGCCGAGATCGTACGTCTTGCGGTAGCGAGTAACGGAAATATCAAGATCGCCCAGCTTGAGATCGAAAAAGCCAGAGCCCGGCTTACGCAAGCCGGGCTGCGCTCGAATCCGACACTCGAGGTTGAGCAGTCAACCGGAAGGATAGTGGGTTCGCCTGGAGATCGCGAGTTGAGCGTTGGCTTTTCTCTGCCGGTCGATGTTTACGGACAGCGGCAAAAGCGGATCGATCTCGCGCGAGCGGAGATCACATTACGCGAAGCGGAACTTACAACTCGACAGCGTGAGGTCACCGGTCAGGTTCTTAATACCTATGCCGAAGCACTTGCGGCTTTAAAAGAATTACAGGTATTGGACGACCTGTTGGAACTGGACACACAGACGGTTCGTTTTGTGCAGACTCGGGTCAACGAGGGCGAAACCGCTCCTCTGGAATTGAGTCTCCTGCAAACCGAGGTCGAGCGGCTTCGGGCACGACGCGAGATCGCAGACGGCAACATCCAAACAGCGTTAACCAGACTAAAATTCTATGCCGGTGTCGCTTACGACCAGCCGCTAAAGCTACGCGAGGAAATTTCCGCAGCTCAAATTCCACAATTGCCTACAACAAGCGAAACCGGCATCTCGCTCGCTCTAAGGTCGAGACCCGAATTGCGAGTTGCAGAGCTCGAAGAACAACTCGCGAGCGCTGGGCTTCGGCTCGTTCGTTCACAGAGTAAGCCGGATGTCACAGCGTACACGCGTTACACGCAAGGGCGTTCGAGTATTGATCTGCCGGTTGGATCATTTCCGCAGAGTACCGATCGCAGCCTTACATTCGGCGTTTCGATCGGATTGCCGATCTTCGACAAAAAGCAGGGAGCCAAAGCTGAAGCCGAAATAGCAATTCGCCAAGCCCAGGAGAGACGCTCGTTTGCCGAAGCGATAATTCGAAACGAAGTTGTCACGGCCTTTCAGCGCATCGAGTCGGCAAAACGGGCTTTACGAACGCTTGAAACAACGGTGATTCCCCGCTCATTAGAAAACATCGAAACGATCCGAAAGGTCTATGAGCTAGGACAGCTAAAGATCACCGACCTCATTGCCGAGCAGCGAAAATTGCTTGATGCCAATCGCGACCTAACCGAAGCACTAACCTTACGATATCGTTCGCAAGCCGAACTTTTCATCGCCATCGGAGCCAACTTAGAGAACTAAAAATATTATGTCTGATCTAAATATAAATGAGCAGAACGAGCATCACCAGAACGACGAAGCGGAACTAGACCGTCTCGAATCGAACCTAGAGAACGACGGAGATCGCAACCCTAAGATCCCGACGACGAGGGGATCACTCGTGGCATGGATAATAACCGCGGCGGTAGTCGGGCTTATCGCGATCATTGGGGTTGCGTGGATCGTTAGTAAGAACTCCGCCAGCGGCGACAAAGCGGCCACTGAGGAACATAAAGAAGAGCCGGGACATTCTGAGGACGAGAAGGGCAAGGAAGTAAAACTCGATCCTGAAATGCTCACATCTGCCGGTATCGTAACGGAATCAGTAACCCAGCGACCTGCCATTGCCAGATTGATGGTAACGGGTGCTGTCGAGTTGAATCCTGAGACAACCGAAATGGCGACGGCACTGGTTGGCGGTCGGATCGAAAAAGTTTTCTACGGTGTTGGTGACAATGTTCAGAAGGGAGCAGTGCTTGCCGTTATTTCGAGTCCGCAGCTTGCTCAAATGCACGGCAAAATGCACGAGGCTAAGACGAAATATGAACTGGCCCAACGCAACCTTTCACGTGTTCAGAAAGCTGAGAACCGCGTTGCAGTATTGCAGGCGAAAGCCCGGCTGGATGAAGCCGACGCTACCTTGAAAAGGACAAAGCGGCTGATCGAGCTCGGTGCCGGAGCCGGAAAAGATCTAATGACAGCCGAGACCGCGTACAGAACCGCCAAAGCAGATTTCGATTTTCAATCCAATATCGCTCTAAATAAAGAATTACAGGAATCACAGGCGGAGGTTGAAACCGCCAGGGTTGATCTCAAACACATAGAGGACGAATTACGTTCGCTCGGCGTTCCTGTCGAATCGAACAAAACGGACGATCATCGTAGCGATACGTCGCTCGTTTCCTTAAGATCCCCACTTTCCGGTGTCGTCACCGAAAGAAAATTCAATGCCGGTGCAGGTATCGAAGCGGCAGTTCCCATATTTTCTATTTCAAATCTCGGCACTGTTTATGTCATCGCAAATGTTCCTGAAGCGAACATGGCGAGGCTCCGGGTTGGTTCCGTTGCGGAGATCACGTCGCCTGCTATCGGCACGGTCAGCGGACGCGTGTCATACATTGATCCGCAGTTGGACGAGACAACTAGAACCGGACGTGTTCGGCTTGAGGTTCCAAATGTCCAGGGTAAATTACGGGCTGGTATGTTCGCTGAGGTTGGTTTTTACACGGGAACAAATGAAGCTACGGGCGAGGAACTAGTTGTGCCTTCGGCCGCAGTACAGCGAACGGGGGACAAAACGATAGTGTTTGTTCCACGCGACGATGAACCGGGTGCATTTGAGGTCCGAGAGATCGAGGCCGGAGCCGATATCAACGGCTACACGAAAGTCATCGAAGGCCTAAAACTCGGGGAAAAGGTCACCACGAAGGGCAGCTTTACATTAAAGACGCAGCTCGAAAAAGGAGCGTTGGGAGACGATCACTAAAAATATGATCAACGCATTAATTCGATTTTCCATTGCTCAGAAGCTGATAGTTCTTCTGCTCGTCGCGATCATGGCGGCCGCCGGGGCTTACAGTCTTATTAATCTACCGATCGACGCCGTGCCTGATGTCACCAATGTTCAGGTTCAGGTTTTGACCAACGCTCCAAGTCTTGCACCGCTGGAGATCGAACGCCAGATCACCTTTCCGATCGAAGTTGCGATGTCGGGCATACCGGGCGTCGAAGAAATTCGTTCGGTTTCGAAGTTCGGCATATCGAACGTAACCATCGTTTTCGAAGAGTCGACCGATATCTATTTCGCACGCCAGCTAATTCTCGAACGCATGGCGACCGCTCGCGAGAATATTCCGCCGAGCATCGGTTCGCCCGAAATGGGGCCAATAGCTACCGGCCTGGGCGAGATCTACCAGTACGAAGTTCGAGCGGAACCCGGAAGCAATTATACGGCGACGGATCTCAGGACGATTCACGACTGGAATATTCGCCGACAGTTGATGGGCGTTCCGGGTGTGACGGAAGTTAATTCGCACGGCGGCTACGGCAAACAGTACGAAGTCCGTCTGTCACCCGAAAAACTGCAATCATATGGATTGACGCTAAGCGATGTTCACGATGCGGTCATGGCAAATAATGGTACGGTCGGCGGAGGCTACATCGCGAAAGGGGCCGAGCAGTATCTGCTGCGTGGTGTCGGACTCGTCGAAAGATGGATGACATTACGAATATCGTGGTCAAAACCGGCAAAGAAGGCGTTCCCGTCTTTGTGCGTGATCTTGGGGAAGTAGTAGAAGGTCAAAGCATTCGTCAAGGTGCGGTTTCCACAAATGGCGAGGGCGAGATCGTGTCTGGTATGGCGATCATGCTGAAAGGCGAGAACTCGCGAGTTGTGGCTGAAAGAGTCAAGGCAAAGATCGATGAGATCAAGACGACTCTGCCGAAGGGCGTGACCATCGAACCATTTTATGACCGAACCTCGTTAGTTAAACGCGCGATCTGGACAGTTGAAAAGAATCTGCTAGAAGGTGCAGCGTTGGTGATCTTTGTGTTGCTCCTTTTGCTTGGCAACTGGCGTGGCGCTTTGCTTGTCGCGACTATCATTCCATTATCGATGTTGTTTGCCGCGATATTGATGCGAGCTTTCAATGTATCGGGGAACCTGATGAGTTTGGGGGCATTGGATTTTGGGTTGATCGTTGACGGAGCCGTCGTCATGGTCGAGAACGTGGTTCGCCGCCGCGCCGAGGCACAGCACGAGAAATCACGAGAGCCACCGGAACGCACTATCCTCGAAGCCTGTCTCGAAGTCGCGCGTCCAGTAGTGTTCGCCGTGGCAATCATCGGTATCGTTTATCTTCCGATCCTTAGTCTTCGGGGAATCGAGGGCAAGATGTTCGTTCCAATGGCTTTGACTGTGATCTTCGCGCTTCTCGGATCTCTTCTGCTCTCGCTGACCTACGTTCCGGCAATGTTGGCCTTGACGCTAAAGGGCAATGTTTCAGAATCGGAGAGTTTTCTTATTCGTTGGGCGAAACAAATCTACAGGCCATCGCTCGCATTTGTGATGAAGTTTCGGGCACAGGTTTTGGCGATTGCGGTTACGGTCGTTGTGATCTCTGGAATCATTTTCCCATATCTTGGCGGCGAATTTATTCCGCGTCTCGATGAAGGCGATATTTTGGTCGAAGCAATAAGTTTGCCAAGTGTTTCTCTCGATCAGTCAATGGTCATGACGACTGCCGTTGAAAAATCACTCAAGGTCTACCCAGAGGTCAAGACAATCGTATCGAAGTGCGGAGCACCAGCAGTAGCGACGGATTCAATGAGTTTGAATCAGTGCGATGTATTCGTGATGCTCAATCCGATCGAAGAATGGAAGTCAGGCTGGTCGAAAGAAAAGCTGATCGAGGAGATGTCTAAAAAGCTCGAAGCCGAAGTCCCAGGTGCGGCATCTTTTGGTTTCATGCAGCCGATCGAGATGCGCGTCAACGAACTTATCGCCGGAACACGAGGCGACGTTGCGATCAAGCTCTTTGGCGACGATCTACAGGTACTAGCCGACAAGGGCGAAGAGATCGAAAAGGTTTTAGCAACAATACAGGGTGCGGAAGAAACAAAGGTGGAGGTTACGACGGGTTTGCCTCAATTGCAGATCAAGCCGGACCGTGCGGCCATTGCACGATACGGGATCAATGTCGAAGATGTCAACGAACTGGTCGAAGCGATCTTTGCCGGGAAGAAGGCGGGCGAGGTTTTCGAAGGCGAGCAACGTTTTGACATTGTTCTGCGTTTGAACGAAGACGCGAGCAAATCTGTCGAGTCGGTTCGAGCGTTGATCCTAACCGCTCCAAATGGGCAACGCGTGCCCCTCGCACAAGTTGCCGATATCGCACTTGTCGAAGGGGCCGCACAAATATCTCGTGAAGCAACGCGGCGCCGGATCGTCGTATCGACTAATGTCCGTCAACGCGACATTGCAAGTTTCGTAACCGAAGCAAAAGAAAAGATCGGTAAGGAAGTGACACTTCCGCCCGGATATTATTTGCAATGGGGCGGAGCTTTCGAAAACCTCGAGCGGGCGACTAGTCGATTGCTGATAGTGGTGCCGATTGCATTGTTTTTGATCTTTGTGATGTTGTTCTCGACGTTCGGCTCGGCAAAGCAGGCGCTAATGATCTATACCGGAATTCCGTTTGCGATCGTTGGTGGCGTTGTGGCGTTGGCCTTGCGGGGAATGCCATTTTCGATTTCCGCAGGCGTTGGGTTTATCGCATTATTTGGCGTTGCCGTTCTAAACGGTGTTGTGATGGTCAGTTTCATCAACCATCTCCGCGAAGAAGGAAAATCGGTGCTCGACGCCGTTAACGACGGGGCCATGACGCGATTGCGTCCGGTACTTATGACGGCTCTGGTTGCCAGCCTCGGGTTTATTCCGATGGCGTTAGCAACTTCGGCGGGGGCGGAAGTTCAGCGGCCGCTTGCCACAGTTGTGATTGGCGGACTCATAACATCAACACTGTTGACTCTATTGATCTTGCCGACGCTTTACGCATGGTTTGAGAAGGATGTCGAGGGAGAGTTCACGGAGGGATAAAATGATGATGAAACTAATTATCGCGATAGTGCGGCCGTTCACGGTTGAGAAGATCGTAAATGCGTTTGAGGACATTGAGGGCTTTCCGGGAATGACGGTGATCGATTCCGAAGGTTTCGGCCAGCGGTTGCGAACTTCTGCCTATGACGCGCTAGATCCGTTCAAGCCAAACAAACGGATCGAGGTAGCGGCGAGCGAGGAAATGGTTGAGGCGATAGTCGCGGCCATCAGGCACAACGCTCACACGGGGAAGAAGGGAGACGGCATCATAACCGTTGTTCCCATTGAATCGGTTACGTTGATCTAATCAACGGAATTTATGTCGTCTGCGAACCCAGTTCACATGCTCATCGGAGCGGTCATCGGAACGTCCTTGATCTTCGGACTGACCTGGCTGATGCTCTTCCTGAATAAACGCGGATTCAAGACGCACCCGAGCGAGAAAAGGTTAAGCCGGTACAAGCGGCTGGGACAAGCAAAGGCGGAGAAAAGACGAAGAAATCGAAGGTACAGATTCTAGGTACGAAATATGGGACACGGACACACACACCAAGTATCGGCGGCGGGCAGAAACAAAAAGCCATTGATGATGGTCTTTTGCCTGACGTTCTTCTATTTGATCGTTGAGGTAATTGGCGGGTTTTGGACGGGAAGTCTAGCGTTGTTAGCCGATGCCGGGCATATGCTGACGGATGTTGCGGGCGTCGGTTTGGCGTTACTCGCTATTTGGTTTGCAGAAAAACCAGCATCACCGGAACGAACGTATGGCTATTACCGTGTCGAAATACTCGCGGCTCTTACTAACGCAGTAGTTTTGATCTTCATATCGCTCTACATTCTTTACGAAGCATACGAACGATTCAAAAACCCGCCCGAAGTGCAAAGTGCCGGAATGCTCGCGGTCGCATCCGTTGGCCTTGTGATAAACATTGCCGGAGTCTTTATTTTGCGTTCCGGCTCAAAGGAAAGCCTGAATATGAAGGGAGCATATTTCGAGGTTTTGTCGGATATGCTCACGTCTGTCGGGGTGATAATCGCCGGAATAATCATGCTCACGACCGGATGGTATTATGCCGATCCGTTAATTTCCGCGGGAATCGGCCTGTTTATCTTGCCGCGAACGTGGACGTTACTGAAAGATGCCGTTGCTGTCTTGCTGGAAGGTACGCCGTCTGACGTAAACATTGCGAACGTGCGAGACAAACTTTCAAAGATCGAAGGCGTTGCCGAGATTCACGACCTTCACGTATGGTCGCTTACCTCGGGCGTAAATGCCTTAAGCGTCCACGCCGTGCTTGCCGAGGGAGCCGAACATGACGATGTTCTGAAACGCGTTCACGATTCATGCACGAGCGAATTTAAGATCGCGCACGTAACCGCCCAAACAGAACGCGAGGGCTTTGCGTGTCACGAGACACACATATAAGAATGCAATGGAACAAGAAGCAGACTTTTTTCATGTTTTTACTCAACATCAACTTATAATTTTCGTAGGTGCGAGTTTACTGATTATTGCCATGTCAATTGGTATAGGTATTCTTATCGGTAAGCGGTCAGAGAGGCGTTCGAAGGGAGGTTCAAAATGAAAACCGATAACAATCAAATGTTGGCAACCGCCATTTCTCAGGAGTTAGCATTGGCCGAATCGCTTATTGAAGGCGGCGACTTGAATTTAGCCTTTCATCACCTCGAACGAGCTCACGTTCTAGGTCAAGCTTCGACATACCAGCACACGCGTATCCATTGGCGAATGTTCAAGCTCGCGATCAAACAGGGTTCGCCCCGCGAGATTTGGGGACAGATCGTTCGTCTTATCGGAGCTTCGACAAAGACGCCGCTCGGTATCTATCCGACCGGGAACACAGGCGGCTCGAATGTATGGTTTTTTAAGTCGATGTCCATTCCCCGCGATTTACAGGCGATTATTGAACATGGTAAGAAGGAGGCTATTGAACAGTAAAGTTGAGAGTTCTATTGACATGTCCAAGTCACCGGGAGTATGTTCGAAGATGATGGTGAGACGTCTCACAATGTTATTCCTGTTCTTGGCACTCGCCTCCGGCGTCGTGTCAGGTACGTCGCTTCACGCGTCGAATGACAAGATGATGAAGTGCTGCGACAAGGCCAAGAGCAAGGATGGCTCGCCAGCAGCCACTTCGGCCGGTTTATGCTGTGCAGTTAATTGCTCGGAGTCAGCACCAACCTCTTCTTTTAGTTACTCGCCATCAAGCTCAACTATTACAAGGTCCGTTGTAGAGCAAATAGTCGCGTTGTTCCCAACAACGAGGGCTAAAACGCCAGATGCTTCGCCCTACCTTCCTCGGATTCTTCCGCAGACTTTACAACCCAAATATATCCAACACCACTCGTTGTTGATCTAGTTACTGAGGAGCAGTGCGCCTTTTTTTCAGGCGAACGTGCGCCTTTTTGCGCTATTTCAATTTCGGCCATCGGTGCGCCTTTCGGAATAAAGGGCCGCCGAAATAACTCTAGCTCTAGGAGACAACTATATGAGAAAGACTGTTTTATTTATTGGTTCAATCACACTCTTTGCGTTGATCGTATTTACCGCGGCTTGCGGTTCAGAAACGCCAAAGCCTACCGCTGAAAACCCGATCCCCGGTAAAGCTATAAAAAGCGGCCCGGCGGGAAACAACCTTACCGCGACGATTTCAAACTCGGACGGAACGTTAAAGAAAGGTTCGCAGGAATTCATGCTTACATTCACCGATGCGTCGGGAAAACCGGTCGATGTTGGTTCCGTTGCGTTGAACTATCGAATGGCAGCAATGGGCAGCATGGCCGAGATGAATAACGGATCCGCCTTTACGACAACCGGAACTCCGGGCGTCTATAAGGGCAAAGTTGATATCGAAATGGCTGGTGAATGGCAGGCCCAGATAACGTATGAAGGCCCGGCCGGAAAAGGAGCATTTTCGTTGCCCGTCAGAGCGAAGTAAGCAGGGATGATACATAAGCTCATCGAGTGGTCGTTAAATAATCGCGGACTGATAATCGTGTTTTATATCGGTGTCGCTGCCGCTGGTTATTGGGCCTTGCTGCGCACGCCGATCGACGCGATTCCCGACCTTTCGGATAATCAGGTAATTGTTTTTACAGATTGGACAGGACGCTCGCCGCAGGAGGTTGAAGACCAGGTGACTTATCCGCTTGTCACAAATCTCCAGGGGCTTCCCGGTGTGCGCGTAATCCGTGCAAACTCGGCTTTCAGTTTCTCGATGATAAACATCATCTTTGAGGACAACGTGGATCTTTACTGGGCGCGAACGAGAGTTTTGGAGCGTCTCAATTTGGTTACAAAACAGTTGCCCGAAGGTGTCGTCCCGACACTCGGCCCCGATGCGACAGGGGTCGGGCAGGTATTTTGGTACACGATTGAATCCGATTCGATGAATTTGCGTGACCTCCGCTCAGTTCAGGATTGGTACGTGCGCTATCAGCTCAATTCCGTTCCGGGCGTTGCTGAGGTTGCGTCGGTCGGCGGTTACGTTCAGCAATATCAGATCGACATCGACCCGAATAAACTGCGTGGCGTCAACATTCCGATTTCCACCGTCGTCGAGGCGGTGCAGAAATCAAACAATAACGTTGGCGGCAATGTCGTCGAACAGGGCGGACAGTGGGCGGTCGTTCGGGGAATCGGATTGATCGGCTCGGTGGAAGATGTCGAAAACATAATGATCGGCTCGTCAAACGGCACGCCGATCTTTGTCAAAAACGTGGCCGAAGTAAAGCTAGGCAACGCATTTCGCACCGGAGCACTCGACAAGAACGGTAAGGAATCCGTTGGCGGCGTGGTGATCGCTCGTTATGGTGTCAACACACTCGAAGTTATCGAGGGAGTTAAACAAAAGATCGAAGCTTTACAGGCCGGACTACCCGCGGGAGTTCGCATTGTGCCGTTTTATGACCGCACACAGCTTATCAATCAAGCAACCGGTACTCTCAAGCGAACGCTTGTCGAAGAGTTGCTCCTGGTTACCCTTGCTCACATCATTTTTCTTGCACATTTTCGCTCGATTTTGATCGTCACGATTCCGCTGCCGCTGGCGGTCCTGATGTCGTTTCTCTTCATGTATTTCATGGGCATCAGTTCAAATCTGATGTCGCTCTCGGGAATTGCCATCGCTATCGGCGTTCTTGTCGACGCGGGAATTGTCGTCACGGAAAACGCCTTTCGGTTTATGGAGATAAGGAAGATTGACCCGAAAGACCGCAAGGCGGTGTGGGAGGTTGTTCTCGAATCGACAAAACTTGTCGGGCGCCCCGTTTTCTTTTCGATGGCGATCATTATTCTAGCCTTTATTCCGGTATTTGCCCTGATCGGTCAGGAAGGAAAGCTCTTTCATCCGCTTGCCTTTACAAAAACATTTGCCATGGCCGGGGCGACGATCCTCGCCGTGACGCTCGTGCCGGTACTCTGCACATTTCTGATCGGTGGAAAAGTTCATTCGGAGGGAGCCAATCCAGTTATGCGTTTCTTGCGGCGGCTTTATGAACCGACGCTGCTTCTGGCGCTCAAGCATCGGGTTTTGGCTATCTGTTCGGCTCTCGTCCTGTTTCTCGGAGCGATCATCCTGGCGATGGGCATCGGCAACGAGTTTATGCCGCCTCTTAACGAAGGCGACGTGATGTACATGCCCATTACCGACCCGTCGATCTCAATTGATGAGGCGAGCAAGATAATGAGCAAACAGGGCGAGATGCTTAAAGAATTTCCAGAGGTCGAAACGGCGGTCGGCAAAGCCGGACGAGCCGAGACCTCGACCGATCCGGCGCCGACGAATATGAATGAGACGCTCATCCATCTCAAACCGCAGGATCAGTGGCGGCCGGGATTGACCCGCGAGGATCTGATCAGCGAAATGGATGAAAAGCTGCGGATGCCAGGCGTTACAAATATTTGGACGCAGCCGATCATTAACCGCATCGAGATGCTTTCAACAGGAATACGAACTCAGGTCGGCATCAAGATTTTCGGTAACGATCTGAAACAGCTCGAAACGCTTTCGCGTCAGGTCGCGGAGTCGGTCAAGAAAGTTCGCGGCGCCGTCGATGTCTATCCCGAACAGATCGGCGGCTCACCCTATATCGATATTAAGATCGATCGTCCGGCCGCCGCACGATACGGAATCGACGTTTCGGTAATTCAAGACACGATTGAAAAAGGCATCGGCGAAACGAATCTTTCCGTAACGGTCGAGGGACGCCGCCGTTTCCCAGTCCGCGTACGTTATGCCAAAGAATTTCGAAATACGCCTCAGGCGCTCGGTCAGATACCAATCGCTATGTCCAATGGCGGCTCGGTCCCGCTCTCACAAGTTGCTGAAATTCGTTCGGTCGAAGGCGCGACTATGATCCAAAGCGAAAATGGTTTACTTCGCGGCACGGTACTTTTGAATGTTCGCGGCCGCGATGTCGGCAGCTTTGTCGATGAGGCGAAGGAAAAGATAAAAGAAGTTGAACTGCCGACGGGATATTACATCGCATGGAGCGGCCAATACGAGAATCAGCAGCGTGCGAAGAGCCGTTTGTTCTTTGTCGTCCCGATTGTACTGTTGATCATCTTCGGTTTGCTCTATCTCACGTACCACTCGGGAGTTGACGCCGCGCACGTTTTGATGGCGGTACCGTTCGCTTTAACCGGAGGCGTCTATCTTGTCTGGCTTCTCGGCTACAACTTTTCGGTTGCGGTTTGGGTCGGCTTTATCGCTTTGTTTGGCACTGCGGTCCAGACGGCGGTAGTCATGGTTATCTATCTAAATGAGTCTGTTGAGAACCGGCGAAATGAATTGGGAAGACAGTTAACGTCCAGAGAACTCATGCAAGCGGTCATCGACGGAGCTCTGCTACGTTTGCGGCCGAAGGTAATGACAGTAACCACGGTGGTCGTCGGGCTATTACCGATCATGTGGAGCACGAGCTCAGGTTCCGAGGTAATGAAGCCGCTAGCCGCTCCCGTTCTGGGCGGAATGGTATCGAGTCTATTGCACGTCCTGATCATTACGCCAGTAATCTTCTATTGGCTTCGGGAACGAGAACTAAAGAAAGAAGTTTGATTGAACAAAAAAGGAGCTTTTATGAAAACAATTGAGAAATATGCTTTGGGTCTATTCCTGACAGCCATCGCTATCGTGGCGATGAACGCTCAGTCACAGGCTCAGGCCAAGTCCACAAAACCAAAATTGCAAACCGCACGGGTGTTGATCAACGACCAAGGTTACTCGCGAACCAGCATCAATCTTCGCCGCGGAGTGCCGACGCGGATAACATTCTTACGGCAGACCGAAGAAACGTGCGCAACCGAGGTTGTAATCGCCGACTATGGCATTAGACGTTCGCTCCCTTTGAATGTTCCGGTTGCCGTCAGCTTCACGCCAAAACGATCAGGTGAGGTCACCTTTACGTGCGGAATGAACATGATGAGAGGCAAATTGATCGTTTCATAATGTCAGAACAGCTCGACAAATTAGTCTTTATTTTGGTTTTGATGCTGCTGCCTGGCGGTGTATTTGGGCAGGCCCCGACAACGGCCCCAACGCCAGATACTACTGTCCGTTATCTCGATCAAATTGCCGGAGTAACCGCGGATCAGGCCGTTGTACTCGCACTCGAAAACAATGCCGAGATACTGGCGGTACGAAAAGAGGTCGAAGCAGCAAGAGCAATGGTCAAGCAGTCGAAGCTGCGTCCTAATCCCACGCTCAATGCAACCGGCGCTCGGCAGTTGGGCGGCATGGACAATAACCAGATGGCCGAAGTAATGCTGCCGCTCGAACTCGGTGGGCGACGTTCCGCGCGTATCGCTGTTGCACAGAAGGAACTGGAAGCTCGTGAGTTTGACCTTACAAATAGAGAACGGCTTCTTGCCGCCGATGTCCGGATCAAGTTCGGCGAAGCTGTAGCCTCAATCAAGAAAATTAACGTTACCGAAAGGACATTGACCGCAGCCAGACAAGGTTACGACCTTGTGGCGGCGAGAGTGACGGAGGGCAAGATTGCGCCGCTCGAACAAAACATCTTTCTCGTTGAGGTCAACCGGTTGCAGTCGATCCGCGAAACCGCCGAAGGAAAGGTCGAAACGGCGATGTTTGAGCTTCGCAATATGATCGGAATGAGGCCCGATGAACCTCTGCGGCTGCGAGGTGACTTCACAAGCCTCATCCAAACCTTGCCTTCGCTGATTGATTCCACGAACGACGGGTTGATCCAGAGACCTGATCTTCAGGGTGCGCGTGCGGTAAGGCAGTTGGCTGAGGCGAAGATCGAACAAGCAAGAGCCGAAGGCAGAGCCGATGCGAGCGTGAAGAGCGGCTACCAAAGGATGAATTCTGGATTTCCGGTCAGCGGGTTCGATGATCGAGGGTTATTACGACCCGTCCAAGACGTCTTTCACTTCTTCACATTCGGCGTCGAAATCACTCTGCCCGTCCGAAATCGGAATCAGGGTGCGATCGAGGCTGCTGTTTTCGAACGCGATGCTGCCCAGAGTCGCGTAGAGTTCGGTGAATTGACGATCCGTCGCGAAGTAGCGTCTACATTTGCGAGATACAACCGTGCGGCCCGTTCGCTATCGATATTTCAAAATGGTGTTCGGGACCAGGCGAATGCGAACCTACAGGTCATTTGGCAAACGTACGAGCTGGGGTCGAGAACCCTGCTCGATTACATTGCCGAGCAGCGCAGGTTTCTGGATGTGGAAAATGAATTGGTTGATAGGGAACTCGAAACCTACATCGCGAATGTTGAGATACTAAAGGCTGTCAATGCGCCGCAACTTACAAAGAAATGAGAGAAGAAATCAACGAAGATATTGTCGACGGCGTTGAACCGGGCAAAGTAGCTGCATCGACTCCAAATCGGAAACCTCTATACGTAGCGTCCGGGGCGGTGGGGATTGTTCTCCTCGGTGCGCTGGGATTCTGGTATTTGAGCACTAGTGAAGGTGGAAAGGCCGTCCCGCCGCCGCGAAGTGTTTCATTTGGTGACAATACCAGCACAGAACCCTCGCAGACCGCAAGCGAAGAGACAATAACAATCCCGGAAGACCAGTTGGAAAAGATTGGCTTGAAGATCGAGACTGTTGGTGAAACGCTTTCGGGCGAGGCGATGTCGCTATCAGCTACGGGAGTCGTCCAGCCAAACGCCTACAAAGAAACCCCCGTTATCTCACTCCTTGGAGGCGTGGTTCGAAAAGTGAGTGCGGAGCTTGGGAGCAGCGTCGGTCGAGGCCAGACTGTCGCAGTTATATTCAGTAATGAACTCGCCGCCGCTCAATCGCGGTATCTCGCGTTGCAAACGGAAGCTCAAACTGCGAGCCAGAATTACGACCGGACCGCGAAACTGGTCAGAATCAGCCCGGTTAGTAACACAGAACTGGATCAAGCTCTGGCTGCATTAACCACAGCGGAGGCCGAACTCGAAGAGCATCACAAACACCACGCACGAACCACGAAACTACTCGAAATTGGCGCGGCCAGCCGTGAAGAATTCGAGATGGCGACGACCCGGCTGAGAACGTCGGAAGCCAACGTCACTGCTGCAAAGAATCGATACGCACGTGCAGTTCAGGTAGCCGAGATCAATCCGGTCAGCCGAAGCGAGTTCGAGCAGGCCGCAGTCAAAAGGCAGACCGCCGAATCCGATCTTGCTACGGCAAGGCAAAGGCTTCAGCTATTTGGTCTTTCCTCGCAAAAGGTAAACTCGCTCCGCGCTCCTTCGCAAATCACGTCTGAGATCGCATTAACTGCTCCCGTTTCTGGAACAGTCACAAAACGCAGTATCAACGAGGGAGAGGTCGTCGAAGCGAACAAGGAACTGATGCGCGTGACGAACCTTTCCAGCGTCTGGGTAATTGCTCAGGTTTATGAAAAGGACTTCGGGCTTCTCCGCGAAGGAAGCGGTGCGAGTGTGACTTCGAATGCATTTCCCGGCCAAGTGTTTCGCGGTCATGTTACATACATCGATCCGAACATCGTGCCCGAAACCCGCACCGCTCAGGTCCGGATCGAGCTCGATAATCCGGGTCAAGTTTTGAAAGTCGGTATGTATGTAAACGTGGCCTTTGGATCAATGGGAACGGCTGAGCGCACAATGCCGACAATACCGGTCGCTGCCGTTCAAAATATGAACGACAAACAGGTCGTTTTCGTTACGACTGGAAAGCCGAACGTCTTCATTGTAAGGCCCGTGAGACTCGGATCGGAGAATCAAGGAGTCTTCCTGGTTCTCGAAGGTTTGAACGTCGGCGATAAGATTGCAACCGAAGGAAGTTTTCTTTTGAGAGCAGAATTTCTCAAGCAAAATCTGGAGCATTGATAATATGAAATCACAGTGGGAAAATGTTTATCAAACGAAAGGCCGGGATCAGGTTAGCTGGTTTCGTCAACATCTCGACACATCGCTGCAAATGATAAAAAGCACGGGAATTGGTAAAGATTCCTCTATTATCGACGTGGGAGGCGGCAACTCAAATCTCGTTGACGATCTTTTGATTCAGGGCTTTTGCGATGTTTCAGTTTTGGATATTTCCGGCAAGGCTATTGCGGACAGCAGGGATCGACTTGGCAACCAGTCAATTAAGGCTAATTGGATAGAGGCTGATATAACGGAGGTTGATCTACCCAAAAATGAATTTGACCTTTGGCACGACCGGGCAGTTTTTCATTTCCTAACCGATGCTGACGATCGACGCAAATATGTTGAACTCGTCCTGAGTTCACTAAAACCAGGCGGTCATATCATCGTGGCATCTTTTAGTCTTGATGGCCCCCAAAAATGCAGCGGGCTTTATGTTATGCGATACAGTCCTGAAACGATGCACGACGAATTTGGCGGGTCATTCGAGCTTGTTGAGAGCATTGCCGAAGTACATGAAACGCCTTTCGGCTCGACCCAGGACTTTGTTTATTGTTATTGCCGCAAGATCTGAAATCTGCAGAGCGGAGTTAAACGGCTCTTAGCTGGCTATTCGCACTTGTGAATACGCGGAAGGCGGAGCGCAGGAAAAGGCAAACCAATGCAAGGGCGATGATGATGTCGGGCCAGCCCGACTGAAAGAACCAAACCGCGCTGGCAGCGACAAAGACCGAGACGTTCGAAGCAATATCGTTACGCGAACATTCCCACACCGAACTCATATTCACATCGTCTGTCTTGTGACGCGTAAGCAGATAAAGGCATATCGAATTCCCGACGAGGGCAAGCAAACTAACCACGCCCATGATTTCAAAAATAGGAACGGTCGGAACCACCAGTTTGTAGATCACTTGTCCGAGCACAACGAGCGCCGCTAGAAGGATCAAACCGCCTTTGAATAAAGCGACCTGAGCCTTAGCCTGCGATGATTTATAGACAACGTAAAGGCTCAGCCCGTACGTCATCGCATCGCCAAGATTGTCCAGCGAATCCGACAACAACGCGCTCGAACCCGCATAAATGCCCGCACCGATTCCAGCCACAAACATCGCGACGTTTATACCAAGCACGATCTTCAACGTCGAACTCTGCCTCTCCCGCAAAGCCTCTATCGCACAATCATCTTCACAACAAGCCATAACGACACCAATTTCAGAATAGGTCAATACCCAAACGTTATCAACGAGAGCAGCATCATTACCGCTCAGAACGGATCCGATTAGCGTTACAGAACCTTATCGAAGCCGCTCGGGGAAAAGTCCTATCAAGCCTCGCCAGTGTAAATCGCTCCAATAAAAAAAATAGCGGATGGCAGCTGCTAGAATATGTTATTATTCTGCGTGGGAAACAAGGCGGCATTTTTGTTTTTTTTGCCTAGATTGCATGCGATCGAAACTCTGATACGGTTAGTTGACTTGGTTGCAGGTTGGTTGCAGCGTTCCTGATCATGGCTGATTAGTGTTGAATCGAGATGGCTGTAAGTTGCTGATTCTAAGAGCTTTTGAGCACTTTTGACAAATTATACAAACCTACCTAAATCGCTTGGGGTGCGAGAGGTCGCAAGTTCAAATCTTGTCGTCCCGACCATAATTGAAACGCCCGGTTCAAAGGTGAGCCGGGCGTTTTGGTGTTTTAGGATCAACAGTTAGTTAGAGACTTCGCTGATCTCGTTATCTGTCACGGTTTCTGCTGCATTTGGGTCCGGATATAATTTTTGATTCAGTCGTATGATCAAAAAGTGATTACCCAGAATAGCTATTGCCGCTACAACGACAATGATCGCACCAAGTAAAGGTCCCACTGAAAATGCACCGTTACCAAGTCCGGCCATTTTCTTGAATCTGAATGCTTCCTCCTCTAGCCAGAAATAGCGCATCAGAATGAAAGCGGCAAAATAGAAGAAACTGGACCAAACCGCCCAAGAGCTTTTAGTCGTCCACAAAATCGCATTTCCCACCAATATAAGCAGGACAAATGAGACCCATAGAAGATACCAGGCGATATCTGAATTAAAAGAATAACCCTCGATAGCAGCGATCGGGAGGCCAATGCTCTGTAACCAACTCCACGAATAGTAAGTGAAAAAACCAACCGTCGCGACGGAAACTGCAATCAGCCCAAGGTAAAGTTTGCTCCACATAGTTGAAGTTTGTATCACAATTCGGTCTCGAAGACAAAAAACGCCCGAACAGCGTTCGGGCGTTTTTAAGCGTCAATGAAAAATCACCGTCACTCCGGCCTTATTGTAAGGTAGATCGTCTGCCCACGCCTTGTGATCAGCAGGAGGATCGGTTTGCCGGTCGACGCGTCAATTATGGTCTTGACATCGGCGACCGAGCTGATCGGTCGTTTATTCATCTCAAGGATCACGTCGCCGCGAGAGATCCCGCCCATAGCGGCCGGGCCGTTCGGGTCGATATCTGCGACTACGAGACCATCATTTGAATCAAGTCCTAATTGCTTTGCTATTACTGGCGTCACAGGTTCTAGACTGAGACCGAGTTTGCCACCTTGATCGCTCGATTCCGGAGATCCGGGTTCACCCTTGGGATTCGAACCTTTTGATTGTTCGTCGGTATTTAATTCGTCCAGTGTTGCCGTTAGCTCGACTTCCTTGCCATCCCGGATAACAGTCAATTTAATGGCAGTTCCTGGCGATGTCTGAGCGACCTTGTTTCGCAGGAAATTACTATCTTCAAGCTTTTCACCATTGATCGCGGAGATTATGTCATTACGCTTAACACCGGCTTTATCTGCCGCACTACCCGTTTTAACATTGCTTACCAAGATCCCGGATTTATCCTTCAGGTCCAATGCCTTTGCGATATCATCCGTCACATTTTGAATGTTTATACCCAACATTCCGCGCCGTACTTTGCCGTCCTTCAGGAGTTGCTCCAGAACGGATTGTGCCATATTCGACGGTATCGAAAATCCAATTCCGATGTTTCCGCCACTTGCTCCACCTGGTGAAAGTATTTGCGAGTTGATGCCGATGAGTTCACCGGTTAAGTTGACTAATGCTCCACCTGAATTGCCGCGATTGATCGGTGCATCGGTTTGCAGAAAATCCTCAAAGCTTCCGTCACTGAGTCCTGTCCTCCTACCTTTCGCTGAAATGATCCCGGCAGTAACGGTCTGGCCGATTCCCAGTGGATTACCAATGGCAAGCACAATGTCGCCGACACGAACGTTGTCAGAATTCCCCAGCGTCAAGAAGGGGAGTTGCTGGGCATCAATCTTTAGTACCGCAAGGTCACTGAGCTTATCTGACCCAATTACTTTGGCATCAAATGATTTGTTATCGCTCATCAAGACAGTAATCTTTTCGGCACCATCGACAACGTGATAGTTCGTAAGTACCGTTCCGTCTGAGCTCACGATGACACCGGAACCGAGGCCGCGTTCGATCTGCGGCCGCTGATTCGGCATTTGTCGCTGTTGCGGCATTTGACGAAACATATCATCACCGAATGGAACCATCTGTGGCTGATTCTGTTGATTTTCTTTGTGTTCGGCCTCGATCCTAACAACCGCCGGCGAAGTCTTGTCTACGACGTCTGCATATGAAGTCCTGTTGCCGTCTACAACGAGGGGCGCCGCCGGAGCGGAGTTCACAGTTGGCGGGGCTTCAGAACCCGCAAGTATGCCGGTTTTACAAGCTCCGGAAATCACTGAAACGGCAAAAAGTGCGAAGTAAAAAAATGTTTTGATCGACATTTTGGCAATTCTCCAAGGTATTGTGAAAAAAATAAGTCGCCGGCAGAATGTTCTGCCGGGCAATCAATATGCAAAGTTATACGACGAATTTACCTGACAGGTTCGCTAAAGTTTTGAGTATCAGGAGACTTTCGAGGTTTGATCTCGAAAAATATATGCGAGTGATTTATAAACTAGCTTAGAACATAGAAATGCGGGGGAGTCGTAGTTTTCGTTGTACGAATATTCTACCAGGTCCATTCCAACAACTCGCTTCTTCTCAGCCAGCGTACGTATGAGGGCCAAAGTCTCATACCAACCTAACCCGCCGGGCTCGGGTGTGCCCGTTGTCGGTACAATGCTAGGGTCCAAACCGTCTATATCAATGGTCAGGTAAACATTGTCGGTGAGCCGATCTACGGCTTCGTCGATCCAGTCCGTCCGACCCACAATATCTCGTGCCCAATATATAGCCGTCGGAAGGTCTCCCTTCAGCGATCTTGCCTCATCGCCTGAAATTGAGCGGATTCCAACCTGTACAGATGGAATTCTAAGGTCCTTGACCACGCGAGCCATTATAGAGGCGTGTGAATGTGGTGTGCCGTCATATTCGTCACGCAGGTCAGCGTGTGCGTCGATCTGAAGCACACTAAGATCCTTGAATTTTTCGTGATGAGCCTGGATTATCGGTGCCGAAACCGAGTGTTCGCCGCCAATCATACAAACGAATCTATCGAGTTCGAGAAGCTTTTTCGAATACCCGTAGAGTTCTTCCATCATTTGCTTCGGCGTTTCTCTAGGGGTGAATTCCGGGAGTGTGTGAATGCCGAGTTTGTATACCTCGGCATCGGTTTCTTCTTCGTACAACTCCATATTGCGCGATGCATCCACGATCGCCATCGCACCGGCACCGGTACCGGTGCCATATGAAACTGTGCCCTCGTATGAGACGGGAAGTATAAGTATTTTGGCGGTATCGATGTCTGAGTATTGCGACTCGTCGATACCGCCAAAGTTCATCGGCAATTCAGATGATTGACTCATATAAAGATCTACGGAACTTCAACAACCAGATCCTTCCCGGCGAAACTAAAGTTCGGCCGTTTTCTGCCCTTCATAAATTTCGCAGCCGTTTGCGAAAGTGCCGTGATGATCATCGGCAAGGCAATCGAAGGGTCACTCGGAACATATGCCGTAGTTGCCCCGCGAAGCAGCTTGCCAAAGGTCGAGGTATGACTGCCGGCAAACGACGGAGTTCGGATATCCAGAGGGGCAGAGTCCGTTGTGATGGAGATCGCATACTTGTGGCCACGGATATTAGTACGCGTGATATATGACGAAACCTCAGCGACATTCACCATATTCTGACTGTTGGTGCTGCCCAATGTAATGATGCCCGAGTTGCGCGTGCGTTGAGCGATCTGCATCATTTCCATTGTATCTTGCGTCGTGTCGAATGAGATGTTGATCTTCTTTTCAAACTTCGCCCGAGCAATTCCAACTGACAGTTCCGAACCTCCAAGATCAGGGCAATACACCGGAATGCGTGCCTTGAACGCTGAGGTCAAAATACCATCTTCGTGAGCGATCTCAGACAACTCGCGACCCATCAGGTGCAGAAATTCGCGGACTGAATATGAACGGCTAAGCTCAAGCTGATTGATTACACTACCGATCCACTCATCAGCTTCCTGATATTCTTCGCGATTGGCAAGCACATCGCCCATTCGCATTACGTCAGATGCATCAAGCTCGTCGTCGTCCATACTCGGATGTGCCTGAAAGTGATTGCGTCCGAGGATCTCGTGGATGTCGTGATAAAGCACGGTGCCGGACATCACGATGACATCGACAAATCGATTCTTGATAACGTATGC
Source organism: Chloracidobacterium sp. (assembly GCA_016720705.1). Classification (NCBI taxonomy): domain Bacteria; kingdom Pseudomonadati; phylum Acidobacteriota; class Blastocatellia; order Chloracidobacteriales; family Chloracidobacteriaceae; genus Chloracidobacterium; species Chloracidobacterium sp. The sequence goes on from JADKKB010000008.1 coordinate 69,954, forward strand.
CAGCAGTCGACGCATACCCGAAGGGATCAGGTTGCCCGAACCGCAAAGATAGATGGTCGAGTTGTCGTCCAGCATATCGAGCCAAATGCGGTGGGCCTCGGCCAACTGTTTAGCACCGAATCCGGCACCTTCCATTTTTTCCAGAAGTCCCGCGACCGAACGGTCTCGGTCAATGGGGATCGGCCTCGTCGGTACCGTCAAATATTTCGAAGCCTTTGTTTTCTTTTGAGCAACCATAATTTCTCCGCGAATGAATTAACTTTAACTATCTTCTAAATGTCTAAAATCCTTATTTCTTGTCTTTTGTGCCGTTTGGCGTCAAATATGTGTAACTATCGACTTGATCCTCGTAAAATTCGATCACTTTACTACCCTCGGTATTGGTAAGCACGCCTTCTTTAATTCGCAACATTACCGCCTTACGAAAAGTGTCGTGCAACTGCACGGCATCAAATCTGACCGACGCGAGGGAATCACCCAAAGTCGCACCGTAAATCACTTTCCTGATAATGTAACCATCCTCGCCAATAAAAATATGAGCTTCGTGGGGCACACCGAAGAGGTTATGATTATTGCCCATTACCTCTTGGTAAGCACCGACCAGCATCATTGCGAGGTAATAGGACTCGTTTTTGACGAGTTTATGCAGTTCGAGTACAGCCTTAGTATCGTGAAGGTCGACAAATTTATCGACGATACCGTCCGAATCGCATGTAATATCACATAGCGTAGCATATTCTGTCGGCTTTTTGTTGAGTTTATGAATTGGGATGATCGGGAACAATTGCTCGAGAGCCCAATTGTCCGGCATTGATCTAAATACCGAAAAATTAGCAAGGTATTTCGCACACATCAGCCGTCGAAGATCCGCAAACTCCTCCGAAACGTATTTTTTAAGTTGGGCGTATTGATCGGCTTTTTCGCAGATATCCCAAAATAGTACTTCGCCTTTGCCTTTGGCTTCAAGTGATATTAATCCAAGATTGAACATCGTGAATAGTTCTTCTCGATGTTCTAGAGCATCGTGATAATACTCACGATAATTCTTAGCGTTTATCGTATCCCTTAGATCAAATAGTTCCTTGACGACCGTCGGATCATCAACGTCCATCGTCATCGGTGTAAGGTCTTCGACAACGGTTTCGATCTCGTCCTGCACGTTCGTTACTAAGATCGCGTGATATGCCGAAAGATAGCGACCCGATTCCTGGATGATTGTCGGATGCGGCACGTTTTCGTCATCGCAAACCGTCTTTATGACGTAGATGACGTCATTGGCAAATTCTCTTGCATTGTAATTAGCCGATGATTCGAATGAGGTTCGCGAACCATCGTAATCGACCGCCATACCGCCGCCAACGTCAAGGTAGTCGATGGGTATCTGCATCTTACGGATCTTGGCGTAGGTTCGGGCCGCCTCTTTCATCGCATTTTTAATGCGTTTGATATCGGTCAATTGTGATCCGATGTGAAAGTGGAGCAGTCGGAGCATATCGATCTTACCGGCTTCCTGCAGTCTGCGAATGACCTCGAGTATCTCAGTGGTTGTCAGCCCAAATTTCGCGGCCTCACCGCCCGATTTTTCCCACTTGCCAGACCCCTTTGAATAAAGCTTTACGCGGACACCGATCATCGGCATTTTGACCTCGCTATTGAGGTTGGATATTTCATCCGCAAGATCAAGCGTGTGATCGAGTTCGCTCATTTTCTCGATGACGATCACGACATTCTTTCCGGCGGCAGCACCGGCGAACGCAAGGCGAATAAAGTCGCGGTCCTTAAAGCCATTCAGCACCAGCAGACTATCCTTTGACTGTTCCAGTCCAAGGGCAGCGTATAGTTCGGCCTTCGAGCCGGCTTCAAGGCCGAAGTTATAACGAGTACCTTCGCGAAGATATTCTTCGATCACGGCGCGATTCTGGTTGACTTTCATCGGAAAGACGCAGAGGTGTCCGCCTTCGTATTCGAATTCCTTTATGGATTTTCTGAATGCTGTTTGGAGTTTCCGTATCTGACCAAATATCAGTTGAGGAAACCTAAGCAAGATCGGGGTGTTGATTCCGCGCTTCTGAAGGTCGTCGATGATCTCCTTAACGTCGGCAGTCAGATTATCATTTTCCGGAGACCGAACGATAAGATTACCTTTTCGGTTAACTCCAAAATAGTCTGCCCCCCAATTAGCGATGCCGTAGGTTTCGATTGTTTGATCAATTATTGCGCTCAAATCCGTATTAACTCCTTTCGACAAAAAATGGATCGCCCCACACTCGACAAAAACATTTAGCTTAATAAAAATCGACGGAAATTCAAAGAGTCAATAACTAAAGGGGCTCTGACGCGTTTTTGTCGTTTGGCGAAGGGCATTTTGTTTGGCACAAGCCTTGCATTGAAGCGAATTCGGGAGAATTGATTTTTAATCGGATGGTAGCTGCGACACTACAAAAAGGTACAAATCAGGATATCGAAATCCGAAAAGGTGCCGCCGTTTGTCAAATGTTGTTGCCAAAATCTGTCACATTATCAATATCCGATCGTAATTTAGAGGTGTCTGAGATGAAAAAAACAAGCGAAAGAGGATTTTCATTGATCGAACTTTTGATCGTCGTCGTGATCATAGGAATCATCGCAACGTTGGCGGTTCCAGCTTTGCAAAAAGGTCTGCGAGCGGCCGAAAACGGAACGACCTTTGCTACATTGAGGACGATCGGTTCGACACAGGTCGGGTTCTATTCGCAAAATAATCGCTTCGGGCGGTTAAATGAATTGAACAACGTACTCGGTCAAGGTTTGGGCGTCACTGCAGGAAATCAGATCAATCGCGGAAAATTTGTATTTGAAATGACGCCGGTGGCCCCCACTAATACGGACCTCGCTAGCCGTTACACTATCACTGCGACGCGAAATATCAGCGGCGAGGGCGTGATCTATAAATATGAGATCACCCAAACGGGCGACATACGGCAGATTCTCCCGTGAGATACAAGACTACTCACCTTATCCTCAAAATCCTCAATCACCTAGGGGTAAAATGTAATGAATGTTTTCGAAGACTTAGTCGTCGAACTTAAAGAAGAAAATCTACTTGAAAGCACGGTTATGGAAAATGACCGTGCTGTACCCGTTGAAATCGACCGCGATGTTGACGAATCGGTAGATCAGGACATCGTAGACGATATCGCGATCAATAGTGTCCCGGATGTCCTTGAGGAAAATGTCCTCACTGATGGACCTCGGCGTCGAGGCTCATTCGGTCTATCCAATGTCGAACCGCCTACGTCGTCAAAACCCGAGCCCCCAGCTGCCGAATCCGCCGACCTTCAATTGCTGGGAAACTCCGAAACCGTCGAGATCAGAAAGCCGACGTCGGAACGCGAATTTTTCATTAAGCGTGCCACCGGTGAAATTTCAAGCCTCCAGATGGTTGAGGCAATACTATCGGCCGTCGAGCGCGAACGTATGAAGATCGTGCCACGCTCCTATGATGACCTAAATGCAAAGAAGGCTCTTCATCATTTCCTTCAATTAGCCGAGGACGTTGAGTCCGAAGAAAGTAAAGAGGCCGAATTTGACCTTCTACGCGAAACTGAAGCTTGGTGCTCTGCCTTGGCTAAACGGGATCGTGAAATATCAGTTACAAATATTCGCCGATATTGCGAGAACTGTAAACCGATGCTCAGTTCGCAAGCAATGCTTTCGCTCGCGAGATTCTACCGTAATCTACCGTATTCAGAATCCGTCCGCGGTAAGTTTGATTTTATAATTACCAGATTATTTACAAGGCCGGCCGAGGACGAACAGCGAATGCTGCTCTTTTCACGAGACAAAATGCTGGGGCACATTAAAACTCTATATGCTGAATGGTCGAGCATACCTCTGTATTCAGCAGAAGGTGAGGAATCTAACATCGCCCTTTCCTCTTTGAGCTTTGAAGATCTAACTAAAGAAGCCGAATTCGCAGAAAACTTTGATGACCTCATTCGAAGCGATTTCTTTGGGCGACTCCGGTTGTTTAAGGAAAGTATTGCTGAACTCTTTTTTGCTCCATCGGTTACCTCCGCAGCGATTGAATGTAATGTGCGGATCGGTAACAAGTATGTCGAGTTGATCGAGCGAGAGCGGCGTAGATCAAGTGCCGCAGACGTCCACGACCGATTCGGCGACATTGACGATCAGATCGTATCTGAGGCTGCCGGCAGATCGCTTGAGTTGGTAAACCTTCTCCGAGATCAGACCGCATCAGAAGAGCTTGCCAATGAGGAGGCGGTTGAGGAACCCGCTGATCCCGAGACCTTGCACGAGGACTCTGCCGATGACATTGTCCAGGCCAAAGCCGTAACGGGAAAGTCCGGAGGCTTCACAATTCGGGTCTTAGACGCGGTGCGTGCCATAAATATGTGGTTTATGGTCGCCGCCTTATTGATGGTTACTGCTTCGGTCGGCGTCTTCGTCTGGGGAAACTACTTTGCCGAACCAAATGTTTCCAGTGTCGGCGTTAAGACACTAAGTTTCCAAGGGACCGACCTAGCTGACGTTGTTAAGACGGCAAAATTAAGCAGTGACACGCTCTACGTCGTTGCTCAGCCAAATCTTGACCAAATGTCTAAGGAAAAGCAGACTGAAGTGCTTCAAAAACTATACCAAGCCGGCAACGAGAAGGGATGGATCGTAGTAAATCTTATGAATAGTGAAGGAAAGACCGTGGGCTACATCAACCCGAACAAGGTCGAGATCCTAAGCGCGGAAACAAAGTAAAAGCCACTTTCGTCATTTTCCGCAAATCAAAATTCTTAAAAAAGCCATAGCTGCGAGCACCTCAGCGTGGCTCTTTTGCGCGGAAAAGGCAGCAATGCCGTCTCCCACTCCGTCAAAGCCGCCTTTTCCAGTTATCGGAAACTGATTTTGGGGTCAGCCTCCGAATCTCATTGATCAAATTGCACCTATATTGAAAATATTACGCCCGAACCTGTTGCAGGTCAATACTTTTTTTCAAAGGCGTTCGATTATTCGAAACAATTACTCGTATGTTGGAGTATTATCATCGTACTTTCGGTATAAACTTCTAAAATTTGGAGTCTGAACATATTGGCAACTGCGTTGCACAATCGTCAGCGCAAGCCTGCTGAATCGCTATGAAATGTAAAAATCTCGTTAGAATGTTCCTGGCCACTTTCGTTTTGCAATCGATAGTTCTGGCCAATTTTGCAATTGGACAATCCACAGCCCCGGCAGATGTGAATGCCGCGATCAGAAAAGAGGCTATGGAAAATTCGAAAATATTCAACACACTTCATTACTTTACCGACCTCTACGGCCCGCGGCTCACCGGTAGTCCTAACCACGTTGCGGCGGCAAATTGGGCAGTCAAAGAAATGACTTCGTGGGGATTCTCGAATGCGGCGCTCGAGCCTTGGGATTTCGGTCATCCTGGATGGGTCAATGAGCGTTCCACCGGGCTAATGATCTCGCCGGTCCAAGACACTTTGACATTTGAAGTTTTGGCGTGGACGCCGTCGACAAAGGGCGTGGTAAATTCGGCCGCTGTTCATATGGTGCTGCCGGATCGACCGACTCAGGAAGAACTTACGGCATACTTTGCCGGAATGTCGGCAAAGGTCGGGAAGAAGATAGTACTGGTCGGTAAACCTGCGGTTATCCCGGTAACGATCGAACCGGCACCCCGCCGAATTCCGGACGCAACTGCCAAGCAACGGTTCGATCCCAAATCGGCTTCGCAGGGGCAAGGGTTCGGTCGAGGGACAGGTCCAATTTCCACCCCGAAACCAAATGCTTTGACGAATGCTCAGATCAATGAACAGCTTGATGCCTTTCTGGTTGTTAACAAGGTTGCCTTGCGTGTAAATGACGCCGCTATGGACCACGGCCTGATCCGAGCTTTTAATAACAGGAGCTTCGATATCACCAAGGTTGTGCCGACCGTAGTTATGCGAAACGAAGATTTTGGTCGCATTGCCCGTCTGATCGCACACGGCACGCCGGTAAACCTGCAGTTTGAGGTTCGCAATCGCCTTGTGCCCGAGGGTAAGACCAGCTACAACGTTGTCGCTGAGATCCCTGGCACCGATAAAAAGGATGAGGTCGTAATGCTCGGCGGACATCTTGATTCTTGGCATTCGGCAACCGGGGCGACCGACAATGCCGTCGGTTGTGCGGTGATGATGGAAGCTGCCCGCATCCTGAAGGCGATCGGCGTTAAACCACGTCGAACTATCCGAGTCGCGTTATGGAGCGGTGAAGAGCAGGGCTTGCTCGGTTCTCAAGCGTATGTCAAAAAGCACTTTGGAACTGCCGAAGCACCGGGGCCTGAATTTTCCAAATTCAACGGTTACTTTAACATCGACAGCGGAACGGGACGTGCTCGTGGATTCAGTGTTTTCGGCCCGGCCGAGACCTCGACCGTTCTTCGTGACGCTGTGGCATCGTTTGCCGATCTCGGCGTAACGGGTGCGATCAGTTCGACGAGCAGGAGCCTTGGCGGATCCGACCACACGTCGTTTAGTGCGGCCGGACTTCCGGGTATTGGCGTTGCACAGGATCCTATCGAGTACTTTACCGATACGTGGCATACCAATCTCGATACCTATGAGCGCGTGATCGATTCTGACGTAAAGTCGTCGGCAATTGTGATTGCAGCCGCTGTTTACAAGTTGGCGATGCAGGATGAGATGCTTCCGCGCTTCTCTGCGGCAGATATGCCAAAGGCTCCGGCCCAGCGTTAGTATCGCGATCCACTCGCCCTTCAGGTGTTGACGTCTAAACCAAATGCCCGTGCTTTAATGTGCGGGCATTTTGTGATTGACCATTTCAGTGCATCCATTTATCATTGACGAACAATGACATACACATCTAGCACGTCTATGAATAGTGACTACATAAGGGTCACAGCTCAAGGGTCATACTCGTACGAGCAGATGTTTGGATTTTTTGATTATTGTCGTAAGGAAGCGGACAATTCTGATCTTGAGAAAGTACTGATCGATTGCGTCGAACTTAAAATGCAATTGTCAGAAGTTCAACGATTTGAGGGCGGACAGATGATTGCCAGCCTTTTCGGCAGCGACAAAAGGGTCGCTCTCGTTCTGCCTGCTGGCCAAGTCACCAAAATGGGCGAAATTGCGGCCAACAATCGAGGTGCTCGATTGCTAGTTACGGAATCGCTCGATGAAGCGTTACAGTGGCTCGACAATTGAACGGCCTCGCTCACACCTTAAACGCCGAAGGGCAAATATCCGCTAATACACAATTCCCGCAATCCGGTTTTCGAGCCTTACATATCTGTCTGCCGTGAAATATCATCCAATGCGGAAACATAACCCAGTATTTTTTGGGCACTACGTCAGATAGATCTTTCTCAATCTTTTCAGGGGCCTTTTCGTCTGTCAACCCTAACCGCTGTGACAAACGGCCAACGTGCGTGTCGACGACGACGCCCGAGGCGATCCCAAACGCGTTGCCTAGGACGACGTTCGCAGTCTTGCGGGCGACGCCGCCAAGCGTCAATAACTCATCCATAGTTTGGGGGATCTCGCCGCCAAATTCATCGATTATCCGCTGACACGCCGCCTGTATATTCTTAGCTTTATTTCGAAAGAAACCGGTCGAGTGGATATCTTTCTCCAATTCTTCTTGCCGGACGTTAATGAGGTCCAACGGCCCGCGATATTTGCGAAAAAGGTTGGCCGTGACGATGTTGACGCGTTCATCGGTGCACTGGGCCGAGAGGATCGTCGCGATCAGCAGTTCAAACGGCGACGTGTGATTGAGTGCGCAATGAGCGTCGGGATACTGTTTCTTTAGACGCTTTATGATCTCGGCGGCTTGGGATGTTCTATCTTTCATCATTCGCTAAAGGCTAAAAAAGAAAGGCACAAAATGCAAATTCTCGATAGTTTATGTAGAATCAAGGCATATTTACAATGGCCGTCGATATTGATGCCACCAATTACCGCGGCGGGCCAACGACTATCAGAATGAAAGTCCCATTACTAGACATTAAAGAGCAAAACGATGCCCTTCGACCGGAGATCGAGGCGGCGTTGGGACGAGTGCTCGACTCCAATGGATTTATCCTTGGCGGCGAGGTTGCCGAACTCGAATGCGAATTGGCCGGCTATTGCGGCACCAAATACGCGATCGGATGTGCGTCGGGTAGCGACGCAATATTGCTTGCACTGATGGCCCTCGATGTCGGTCCCGGCGATGAGGTAATTACCACGCCATATAGTTTTTTTGCGACCGTCAGTGCGATCACACGGCTTGGAGCCGTCGCGGTTTTTGTCGATATCGATCCGGTTACATACAATCTTGACGTCTCGCAGGTCGAGGCAAAGATCACGGACCGGACGAAAGCAATCGAGCCCGTTCATCTTTATGGCCAATGTGCCGATATGACCGCTCTTCGTGAGATCAGTGAGCGGCACAATATTGCGATCGTCGAAGACGCAGCCCAGGCGATCGGTGCCGAAGAGAACGGTATTCGTGCCGGAGCCATCGGTACGATGGGAGCTTTTAGCTTCTATCCGTCCAAGAATCTCGGCGGTATGGGCGACGGCGGTTTTATAACGACCAATGATGACGTTCTCGCTAAAAAGCTGCTTGCGCTTCGTGTACACGGATCGGATGTTAAGTACTACCATAAATACGTTGGCCTAAATTCGCGTCTGGACGGTTTCCAAGGTGCTGTGCTCCGTGTAAAACTTCCGCATTTGGATAAATGGGCCGATATGCGCCGTGCAAATGCGGCGAGATACAGAGAGCTTTTCACCGATGCCGGGTTGACCGAGCAGATCGGGCTTCCGTTTGAAAGATCCACAGCTAAACATATTTATAATCAATATGTTATACGCATTCCCGGACGCCGTGACGAACTGCGTCATTATCTGACCGAGAAGGGAATCGGAACCGATATTTATTACCCTGTACCGCTTCATCTGCAAGAGTGTTTTGCATATCTCGGATATAGTGCCGGCGATCTGCCCGAGGCGGAAAAGGCGGCTATCGAGACGCTTGCGTTGCCGATCTATCCCGAGTTGAAACTGGATCAGCAGGCTTATGTCGTCGATTCCATACGCGAGTTTTTTGAGCAAGACAGTTGATCCATAAATGCCAGAATTTGACCTCAGATCCGACAGCGCTTCGACATCAAAAGCCAAGATCATCTTGATCGCGGCGGTTATCTTCGCGCTCGTTTTCGGCTGGGTGGCAGTACGGCGCCAACTGGGCGGCATGATCGCCGAATTGACACCGGTCAATGACCCAAATGCTACTGCTGCTGCGGACCTGGCCCGCTCGATGGCCCCGTCCGATCCGATTACGCTGTGGCTCGCGGCTAACGTCCAACATAATATTTTCTCGCCCGAGAGCACCAATGCCGCGATCAAGATGTACGAGGACACTGTACGGCTCTCGCCCAACGATTTTCGCTGGTGGATCGAACTCGGCCGTGCATACGAACAGGCCGAGATGAATGAAAAGGCGGAGGCTTCGCTGCGAAAGGCGATCTCACTTGCTCCGGCCTACACGTTTCCCCGATGGCAATTTGGCAACTTCCTTCTGCGGCAGGGTCGTACTGATGAGGCGTTTGCCGAGTTAAAGGTAGCTACCGAAAATAACCAGACGTATCGCGAACAGGTCTTTTCGCTCGCTTGGGAATATTTTGGCAAAGATCCAGTCAAACTTGAGCAGGTGATCGCGGATAAACCCGACGTTTATGCAAGTTTGGCGTTGTTCTATGGGGCACGCGGCCAAGCGGCTGACTCGCTCCGAATGTGGAACAAACTTGATGACGCTGCAAAGGCAGAGCATCCGCAATTTATTTCAGTCATCGCCCAGGGTCTATACGAAAAGCGTCATTTCCCGGAGGCACTGGAGTTTGCCAAGCAACTCGGAATGGACACAGACGCTTTGCCCGATACCGTCACCAACGGCGGATTTGAACGCGGCGTCGGCGACGAAAAAGACACACGCTTTGGCTGGAAGATCTTTCGCAACGATCCGAAATTTGACGCCTCCAGCGATACGTCGGTCAAGCACGGCGGCGGCCGCAGCCTCAAGCTAAGCTTTCGCACATTCAAAAAATCGGAGCTTTACAACGTCTGGCAAACAGTCGTGGTCGAACCGGGCCGCGCATACAAACTCAGCTTTTGGGTTCGCACCGAAAATCTGAAGAGCGGCGGCGGTCCGCAGATCCAGATCGTTAATGGAAATGATGACAAGATCATTACCAATTCGGCGGTCTTTGCGGCCGGCACTAACGACTGGCAACAGTTCACGCTCGACTTTACCGCACCGGACAATTGCAACGGCGTGACCATTCGCACCGTGCGAGCGTACTGCGGCGATGATTGTCCGATCACGGGAACCCTCTGGTACGACGATTTTGAATTGAAAAAGATCAATTAAGAGAAATTACATTGACTGCTGCTAACAAGACAATCTTTTTCCTGCTTTGTGCGTGCGTGATCGTTTCGACGCTCGCATACGGCACGGTCCATCAGCCGACGATCGCACTGTTTTACTTTGTGATCGCCGGAATGTTGGTCATTTGGGCGATCGACGGTTTTACAGGCAGTTCCGTCAAATACAGCACGAGCCTTATCCAAATACCGGTTTACCTTGCGGCGGCATACGCATTTCTTCAGATCATCCCCTTCGGTTCGATCGCCGAAACGGCCGGTTTAAGCGGCATACCGCGGACAATCTCGCTTGCTCCGTTTGCGAGTGAGGCGACAGGGCTCCATTTCATTGCCCTGGGCATTTTTCTCTCGCTCGCTCTTACATACATCGACAGCGCCGCACGCCTTAAGCGAATTGCCGTGGTGATCACCATATTCGGAGCAGTTTTCGCATTTTTTGCGATACTGCAATCGGTGCTGTCGCCAACCAAGATCTATGGCATATTCGAGCGTCCGTCGCCATTCGGTTCGTTTGTCAACCGGCATAATTTCGCTGCGTATATCGAAATGACGGCGAGCATCCCGCTCGGCCTGCTATTTGTCGGGGCTGTCAGCCGCGATAAAAAGCTGCTTTACATTATCGGCATCACGTTGATGTGCGTGGCTCTACTGCTGAGCGGTTCGCGCGGCGGTTTTATCGCTCTGCTTGCCGAGTTGATCTTGCTGATCTTTCTCACTACCCGCAGTCACGGAGTCAGAAAGGTCGCACTGCGCATCGCTCTTTCGCTACTATTGATCGGTGCGGTCATCGTCGGAGCATTTTTTGTCGGCGGTGAAACGTCTTTGTCGAGGTTTGCCGAAACTGCCGCCTCCAAGGACATCACCACCAATCGCACGCATATCTGGGCAGTCACTCTTAAAGCGATATCAGGCAATCTGCCATTCGGTGCGGGCCTCGGGGCATTTGCCCAGGCTTACACGCCCTACGATGACTTTAATGGCCTCGAACGCGTCGAACAGGCCCATAATGATTATCTCCAAGTGCTCGCTGACGCCGGCATCGTCGGAGCGTTGATAGGGCTAGCATTCCTGTTCCTGATTTACCGGAGCGCACGAAAGGGAATTGCGGTCCATAATCTATTTCGCCGCGGCATCGCGATCGGTGCACTTTCGGGGATCTTCGCGATCCTGATCCACAGCGTATTCGATTTTGTGCTTCATACCACGGCAATATCGATACTCTTTCTGACGCTAGTGGCAATGCTCACCGCCGCGTTGCGCAAATACCCCGACGACGAAAGTGATCCCGATCACCACGAACACCGCAAACGCCGTTCATCGACCAAGGTGGCGGAATTCAGCCCCAAACGTTAGAAGCACTTTTAAGTAAAGCCGAGTGTCCCAAATTAGTTAAATTTAATTTGAAACAGTTGGATTACACATTCTGTAACGCTAAGCCGTGTGATCGCTGTTATTTACAGGCGAAAAGTGTCCCTAATTAATTTCGCGTTTTTGCCGAATTTGGGACAGGCTAAATGCTCTGAATAAATAAGTTAACCTCCCAAAGTGTCCCTAATTAATTTCCTTCCCCTCAGGTTTTTTGCAGAATGTGCTCGGAAATGCCTTAACGTGTGTGTTTGTTGCATTTAGCGGAATTCTGCTGTTTCACAATACAATTTCCGGTATCCGAGTATTGCGATCCATCCGAATTGGGTCATTGTGCCGTCTGCATTCGGTATTTCTCAAATGAAGATTGCGAAATGCAAAAGCCTCGACCGTGCCAAAATTCGTGCCATAAATCGTGCCATTTTTGCACACGCGGTCCGCTTGTAACCCGTTGCCACCAGGGCATTTGCAGCCACAAATCGTGCCATTTTTACGTTGTGCAAGTAACACCGCTTCAAAAATGGCACGGCTGTTTTCCGGTAAACCGGCCCTTTTTCTTGCGGTTACAAACAGCGACTGTTGCTATTCCGTATTCGACATTCGTTATTCGCCATTTCTCCCGAGCTCTTTCGTTATTGCAGATATTTTCAAACATCAAACCCAAAGCGGCAGACCCTACCGTCCGAGCCTACAATACAATTATCTCACAGATATTGTGTATCATACAATATAGTATCTATGCAACAAAAAATAAAATGAGCTACAACTCGTCGCGAACAAAACCATTGATACCGACCGGCAACAGGTACAAAATGACGTTATCGTCGCCTCGCCGAGCCCCACGGACGGCGAACGGGCCAAAAGACATCACGCTTTCGCTCCATCGCATCGAAGTAGAAGGGCAATGTCAGGAGAAGTTTAATGAATGATCGCAGTACCGAAGTCGTGCCCCGCATCGCTGCATCGATACGCCGACCCGGATCGGTCAAACGGTCGAGCAGTATGGATTTGAAAGAGAATCGCAATATCGCATGCATGACCCCGTTGCTTCCTCTCCGATTGCTTCTCTACTACAGGACATATGATGTGCTAGCTACAGTGCGGCAGATTTTCGTTGCTTCACCATCGGAAACCGTGATAAGATTCCCAACAAAATCCAACAGAACAGGAGTCGAACTGCAAATGGCTACAACGATAACTCTTGAGATCGAAAAGTTTCTCGACCGGGATCAACCCGCGATTATCGAGGCGGTCGGATTTGACTGGCATCAGGCCAGACTTCCGAACGGCACCAATGGAGCGTTTAGCATTATTAAATATGTGGATAACGATTCGCCAGTGATCTTCCGCGCGGCTGTTAGCCGAAAGGTTTATCCGATGACTCTTTACATGCGAAGTGGCACCGCCAACAGAACGGAGATCTTTCAAGCAATTCGTTTGGAGGGTGCCCTGATCAACTCCGTCGATTACCTCGGCCGCGTCTCCGACGAAAAAAACGGCGAGACCGTAGAGATCACCGTGGACAGTTATAAGAGCCGTAGAATTTCCCAACGCTCGGACGGCGCATGGACCGATGGTTAGCCGCGAATGGACCGGCTTTTAGATAGTAAGATCCAACGAACATGGAGGCAATAGCAAATGGCTACAACGATGACGCTAGAGATAGAAAAGTTTCTCCGCAAGGGTGAAAAGGCGTAAAGATTCGGGGTCAAACATGCGATAGTGCGATTCTCTGTTTGTACTTCTCCTGAACTTTCTTCGATGTGCTTTCGAACTCCGGATCGGTCTTGCATTTCTGTCTCGCGGCGTCGAATCGGCGGCCGGCGTTTGACTGGTCGAGGCCGACGATCCCGGACATCTCCGTGATGGTCGCACCTGATTCCTTGCCGAACAGTATGAACACCTCCTTTGCTGTAATGATACGCTTATTCTTTCCGGATCCGAAGAAATTTTCCCGCTCCATTTTGAATACCTCTTCGATCACGTTCAGCAGCAGATCCGCATCAAAGGGCAACACGTCTCTGTGTTTGCTTGCCCATTTATCGGCTTCGCCCATTCGGTGGATCGTATCATCGACGAACTCTTCAGAACTGACGATCTTAACGTCTGCGTAGAATGTCTCGATATCGTCATCGGGCTGGTTCATGGCGGCTGCCATAAATGCAGCGTAGCGTTCGTGGGCCTTTCGCTTATGCGGGCCGAAACGCCGCAGCACCGGATCGACATCGATGACGCCATAAGGTTCGATGCCAAGATACGCCCGGTGGCTGCTGAATTCGTACTCGTCGGGCGTTGGGACCATATTCGCTCGAACAGGATTCAGATGAATGTACCTTACCAACTTCGCGAGATACGGGTCAGACTGGCAAAGTATCGATTTGTGCCGCCCTTGAAATAGATGGCCGACCTTGTGGTAACGCTTGTTGTAATACTGACTATAGCCCGTCAGCACCCGCTGCATGATCCGACCGACCGTCTCCGAACGACGCTCGATCAGCAAATGTAGGTGATTGGTCATCAGGCAATAGGCATAAACATAAAACCCCAAATTCTGTTTCGCCTTTTCGATGAGCGAAATGAACTTCATCTGATCCTCTCGCGAATGAAAAATGTCCTGCCTATCGTTACCACGCACGATCACATGATAAAGCCCGCCCTCGATCTCAACCCTAGGTCTCCTTGCCATTTGACAAGCACTCTACCACAACCTCATAAATCGCACAATCGCATGTCTGATGCTATGAAGTGTTGACCTCGCGGGAGTCGAGTTTTTGTGTAAACTCGAATTCTGACAAAAGAATAACAACCCGCGAGATCAACAATGGCAGTATACATTGGGGTTGACTTTCATCCATATGAGCAGACGCTTGCTTTTGTGGATGAAGCGGATGGAGAGATCAGATATAAGCGGTTTCTTCATAGCGATAAGGCGGGGATAAAGGCGTTTTACCGCAAGTGCGGAAAGGACGCGGTTATTGGAACGGAGGCCACGGGATCGCTGTGGTGGTTTGAGAAGTTGCTCTTTGACAATGGAATGACGCTCAAGATCGGAGACCCTAGGATGATCCGTCGAGCAGCATTATCGAGACACAAGAACGACCACAGGGATGCGGAGACGATCCTGGATCTATTGATGCCGGGACATTTCCGGCGATCACGCCGAGGAACGAGCAGAGCCGAGAGATGCTCGATCTGCTGAACTATCGTCACTCATTGGTGAGCAAGCGGACATCGGTGGTGAATCAGCTGCAGGCGTTCGCACGATCGAAGGGCTTGCCACGGTTCCGTTTGCCGGTGGTAAAGGCGAGAAAGAAGATCGAGGAGGTTGAGACGACACAGGTCGAGCGGCTTCTGGTCAGCTCTCGATTTGTTCTTTGCGACGAGCTGACACGCCAGATCAAGGCCGTGGAGGCGAGGCTCGAGGAAGAGGCGAATAAGGAAGAGCGTGCTCAATTGCTAATGACGCATCCCGGCATCGGGCTGATCAACGCCATGGCACTTGTTCACACGCTCGGCGATGTTCGACGCTTTCGCCGTAAGGAAGAGGTCGTGGCATTTGTAGGACTCGACCCGCTGGAGAAAAGCTCGGGCGAGACGAGGCGGATCGGTTCGATCAGCAAGCGAGGTTCGCGGCTCGCAAGGTACCTGCTCGGGCAGGCAGCCCAGGCAAGTCGCGATAAGAAGATACGGAAGTTCTATTCCGAGGTTAGCCGTCGTAGAGGCCGCCCGAAAGCAAAAGTTGCAGCGGCCCGTAAGCTTCTCATTAACTGTTATGTCATGCTTCGTGACAATATCAGCTACGAGGAGTTTACACGGCGGGGCGAAGTTGGTTTGTACGAGGGGTCAGGAGAGGTGACGGGGAAACCCGCTCAGTCTCTGAAGGTCTGATGGTACGGCCAGCCATCTCGATATAGTTCGAGATGAGCCGATCAGGTTTCATGTAGCCAGCCGCTCGAACGAAGCTGTGCACGAATAGATGATGGCATTCGCTAATTACAGCGGTGCGTATCTGAAAGAATCTAACTAATAATGGAGGCGCCGGTTGTTCTCTTTTGTCACCCAATCAAACGCACCAATCGCATCCCAAAGATGCCATAATACCCGTGCGCTTGACTTGAGTACTTACTTCATAGATGACCCCCTCTTTCATTCTAGAAATCGCAAAATACTATCATCTTTGCATCTCCTCAAAAAGAGCCGGAGGATTGACGGCAGAAGCGGTTTCGAGGTTTCGGCTATCGTCGGATTGAAACGCCCATATCAGTCTGCAATTAGTGAAATCCATCCGTTTTTGGCCAGTCGGATCAAGGACAAAGTCTGGCATGATCCGAAATTTGGCATATTTCCCATTTGGCGTCTTTACGAAGAATATTGATGGGGACCCCAAGGTCGTCTGTACACTGTTCTCGTAAATTTCGGGAGCCAACGCTACATTATCAAAATCCAAATTCAAAGAAATCGGAGCTGAACTGATGCCCCCTGGGTGCGGAACAGAAATGATAATCTGCGACGGAGAAGTTGGGTCGGTATTGATTATGAAATCAGCCTCCGGATCATTTTTGTTGGTTACCTCGCCCCGTCGAAAAGAAAACGCGACATTGCCCCCAAGATTATAGAAACCCTTAATAGTAGGGAGCGGTTGCCCAGACTCAATTTTGCGTAATTCGATCGTAATTGAACCATCACTTATGCAATTCTCACTATTACAACCGCTTTCAGCGTAGCCCTCCTTCCAAGCACGTATCGAATAAGAGTCACTTTTAGGATTGACCTCAAAAAGCCCATCTTCATTGGTCTTCACGAAAACCGGTTTGGGATTGTATGGCCCGTCAAAATTTCCCGATTCAACGGCTACCAAGACCTCTGACAAAGGTTTTTTTTCTCGTGAGAGAATTCTACCCTTTAACGTTTGATTGCTATATGACGTTAAATTCTTACAACCATTGCCATAGACTATCAAAAGTAACATCAACCCCTTGGTGGCGAGACTAATTAAACTTATTCTGGAAAGAAGTGGGGTCATCTATGAAGTAAGTACTCAAGTCAAGCGCACGGGTATTATGGCATCTTTGGGATGCGATTGGTGCGTTTGATTGGGTGACAAAAGAGAACAACCGGCGCCTCCATTATTAGTTAGATTCTTTCAGATACGCACCGCTGTAATTAGCGAATGCCATCATCTATTCGTGCACAGCTTCGTTCGAGCGGCTGGCTACATGAAACCTGATCGGCTCATCTCGAACTATATCGAGATGGCTGGCCGTACCATCAGACCTTCAGAGACTGAGCGGGTTTCCCCGTCACCTCTCCTGACCCCTCGTACAAACCAACTTCGCCCCGCCGTGTAAACTCCTCGTAGCTGATATTGTCACGAAGCATGACATAACAGTTAATGAGAAGCTTACGGGCCGCTGCAACTTTTGCTTTCGGGCGGCCTCTACGACGGCTAACCTCGGAATAGAACTTCCGTATCTTCTTATCGCGACTTGCCTGGGCTGCCTGCCCGAGCAGGTACCTTGCGAGCCGCGAACCTCGCTTGCTGATCGAACCGATCCGCCTCGTCTCGCCCGAGCTTTTCTCCAACGGGTCGAGTCCTACAAATGCCACGACCTCTTCCTTACGGCGAAAGCGTCGAACATCGCCGAGCGTGTGAATAAGTGCCATGGCGTTGATCAGCCCGATGCCGGGATGCGTCATTAGCAATTGAGCACGCTCTTCCTTATTCGCCTCTTCCTCGAGCCTCGCCTCCACGGCCTTGATCTGGCGTGTCAGCTCGTCGCAAAGAACAAATCGAGAGCTGACCAGAAGCCGCTCGACCTGTGTCGTCTCAACCTCCTCGATCTTCTTTCTCGCCTTTACCGCCGGCAAACGGAACCGTGGCAAGCCCTTCGATCGTGCGAACGCCTGCAGCTGGTTAACCACCGATGTCCGCTTGCTCACCAAAGAGTGACGATAGTTCAGCAGATCGAGCATCTCCCGGCTCTGCTCGTTCCTCGGCGTGATCGCCGGAAATGTCCCGCGCATCAATAGATCCAGGATCGTCTCCGCATCCCTGTGGTCGTTCTTGTGTCTCGATAATGCTGCTCGACGGATCATCCTAGGGTCTCCGATCTTGAGCGTCATTCCATTGTCAAAGAGCAACTTCTCAAACCACCACAGCGATCCCGTGGCCTCCGTTCCAATAACCGCGTCCTTTCCGCACTTGCGGTAAAACGCCTTTATCCCCGCCTTATCGCTATGAAGAAACCGCTTATATCTGATCTCTCCATCCGCTTCATCCACAAAAGCAAGCGTCTGCTCATATGGATGAAAGTCAACCCCAATGTATACTGCCATTGTTGATCTCGCGGGTTGTTATTCTTTTGTCAGAATTCGAGTTTACACAAAAACTCGACTCCCGCGAGGTCAACACTTCATAGCATCAGACATGCGATAGTGCGATTCTCTGTTTGTACTTCTCCTGAACTTTCTTCGATGTGCTTTCGAACTCCGGATCGGTCTTGCATTTCTGTCTCGCGGCGTCGAATCGGCGGCCGGCGTTTGACTGGTCGAGGCCGACGATCCCGGACATCTCGGTGATGGTCGCACCTGATTCCTTGCCGATCAGTATGAACACCTCCTTTGCGGTAATGATACGCTTATTCTTTCCGGATCCGAAGAAATTCTCTCTCTCCATTTCGAATACCTGTTCGATCACGTTCAGCAGCAGATCCGCATCAAAGGGCAACAAGAGCAATCGGGGTCACGCCTGCTAATTTGTCGATTCTCGATTGACGTTGTCATTTGGTCGAGATAGTAACATCGAGCAAATTGCGAGGAAAGCGAGGATCGAGGTCGAGGGCGGGCTTTATTATGTGACGACGAGAGGGGTGGATCGGAGGGACATCTTTCATTCGCCGGAGGACTATCGGAAGTTCGTTGCGCTGTTCGCCGCACAGAAGGCAAAGCTGCCATTCTATCTTTACGCATACTGCCTGAGGACCGATCACATTCATCTGCTAATCGAGCGCCTCACGGACGATATCGGGCGGATCATGCATCGCGTGTTAACGAGCGTGTGGTCGGTGCGTGAAGATGCGGCGAGGGCGGGGCGGAAATGGAAAGAACCCGGAAAGAACCCGGTCGCTATCGCTCCCGGTTCTGACAGGGGTTTGGCGTTCGCGTTTGCCGGAACGGAGCGGATGAAAAGAACCCAGTCGCTATGGCTCCCGGTTCTGACAAGAGTTTGGCTCCCGGGAAGATGGAGTCAGGAACTGCGATCCAAGCAATTCCGAGCGTTACCGCTTTTTGCACGGTGAGAAAAAATGCCGCCGAAGAGTTCGGCGGCATTTGGTTTCACTGTAGGTCGATCAAGACTCGGCTGTCTGGACGTCACGGGCCTCGATACGGCGGCGTTTGCGGGCCTGACGCCAGGTTCGGACGCCTTCGCCGGTCAGGCTGAGGATCGATCGTCGGTTATCAAGCAATAGTTTGACCCAAGCCCATTTGCTCATCTGCGGAAAATAGATGCCGCGAAAGAACAGTCGAGCGACCAGGTGGCTGATGCGAACATCGATCGGAGCGTGACGAATAGCATTGATCGCCTCGTAGTTGCGTTCCGGGCTGTATGAGCGTGACCACGCGTCAAAGGTCTCGTCCTTGGCATCCTCGATGGTCATCTTCAGAGGATTATGAGCCATTACGAACGGAGCGAATTCGAGCCAGTGTTTCGGGCGATGAAGCCGACCGGTCTTCTGCAAACGCGTGTAAAGCGGAGTTGCGGGAAACGGCGTCAATTGGCCAAAAACCGGAAGCCCCGGAGCCCAGCTTTCGATCTCGTCCACCGTTCTGTCGGCGACGCCGACCGTGTCATTGTCCATTCCAAAAATGAACGAAGTGATGGCGTAGATGTTACGTCGAGCCAGGCCGTCGAGCACGGCCTGATAATTGGCCGGTTTAGAAAACGTCTTGTTGACGTCCGCCATATTGGCCGGATCGATCGACTCCATTCCGATAAAGATCCATTTGCCGCCGGCCTCTGCGATCAGGTCAACGAGTTCTTCGTCCGCGAGCAAGTTAGCGCTGATCTGGGCTACCCACGGCAGCGTGGCACCGGCGGCGATCATATCGCGGAGCAGTCCTTTGAGCCGCTTTTTATTGATAGCCAGATTGTCATCAATAAAGAATACGGCGATCTGGCCTTTTTCCTTTCTAGCGCGTGCCTTTAGCCGCAGCAGTTCGTCGATCACGCTCTCATTGGTGCGAAAGCGGATCGAGTCGCCAAAAAATCCGGTCACGGTACAAAATTCGCAGCCGTAAGGGCAACCGCGTCCGGTCTCGATCGGAACTACAAAGAATTTGCCCCAGCCCGCTCCCGCTTTGGAAAGTGGGCCTTGCAGAAACTTAGGTACGAGTGAGAATTGGTCGAGATCCAGCGTCTCCCAGGGGATATGCGGGTATGGCTGTAGGTCCGGCTTAAAATCATTACCCTTTTCGTCCACCTTAGGTTGATAAACCTCTTTGAGGTTGCCGCTAGCCGCATCTTCGACGATCTGAGCCCAATACTCATCCGCTTCGCCGAGAGCGACGGCATCAGCGTGACGCGGGCCGCCATCCTTGCCAAGTGCCTCGTCCGGACACTCTGTAACGTGCGGGCCGCCCATTACGACCTTAAAGCCCTCTTCGCGGAGTGCGTCGGCGACCTTGTAGGCACGGGCCACCATACGGGTCATTGCCCCGATGCCGACTAAGCCAATATCGTTATCTTTGCAAAAACGAACAAGCTCAGGGCGCGTCATTGCCTTGGCGTTTCCGTCGATAAGGATCACTTCGTGCCCAGCAGGCGTCAGTGACTGGAGCAGGAACATCCAAAGGTGCGGCATAAAATTGCGCGTAATGCCGTTGTCCGGATTATATAAAAGGATCTTCATTCTTATTTATCGCTTTGGTAAAACTGGTTATCGGTTGCCGATGTCTCGGCAACCCAAATGGTAGATACTGCGTTTTCGTCTATTTGAATCTGCAAAGTTATTGCTTATATTCTCACGAATTTCAGAAAATATCTATTTAAGAATAATTCTTCGGATAATAGAAAAGAATGCAGCGTCAGGCAAAAAGCGTCTGAGCGTAAGGATTCCCTTAGTGTTTACGCCGTATCTTAGCCGCTTTGTGCCGTCGCTGACGGCTTCGTAAATCTTTTGGGCGACAACCGCCCCGTCGGGTGCAGTTTCGCCGGCACGCAGCATATTTGGCATTGCCCGGGCGGTTATCGCGTCATAAGCAGTCAAGCCTTCCTTGTGGGTGAGGTCCTGCGAGCGGTCGTAAAAATCGGTTCGGATGGGGCCCGGTTCGATGACCTTAACGCGAATGTTAAATTGTTCGAGCTCGTATTGCAGCGATTCCGAAAACCCCTCGACGGCCCACTTGGTCGAATTATAAAGGCTGTAGAGCGGAAAGGTCATTCGGCCGCCGACCGACGCAATATTGACGATCGTCCCGCGTTTTTCGGAGCGAAAATACGGCAATATCTCGCGGCAAACGTTCATAAGTCCAAAGACATTGGTCTGAAACTGCTTTTCGATCTGCTCCGGCGTTGCCGCCTCAAATGCTCCGGTCAGGCTGTAACCGGCGTTATTGACCACGGCGTCGATGCGGCCAAATTTTTCGATCGCCGCAGCGATCGCGGCACGGATCGATCCCGGGTCGGTCACGTCAAGGCGTATACACTCGATATCGACGATCTGTTTGAGTTCGTCGGCACTCTCGGGATGACGCATAGTCGCCGCGACCTTCCAGTTCTTAGCCTGAAATAGCTTGGCCGTGTGCAGACCAATGCCACTCGACGATCCCGTTATTAGCACAACTTTGTTCATATATGAAAATTTACCACAGAGTCACAGATAACACGGATAACAAAAGCCAGGCGTCGTTAACTCTTTAACTATTAACTGCGAGATCCTGAATTCCGTTTTGGAGGATAGTCCGCCGAGAGATCTGTGCATCTGTGATGAATTTTCTTTGTGATAAAATCGAGTGTATGAAGTTCCTGCATATCGCAGACGTGCATCTTGGGTGTACACGGTACCAACTTGCCGAGAGCCCGAGGGATTTTTTCGACGCGTGGGTCGATGTTCTGCGGCGTTATGCCATCGACGAAAAGGTCGATTTTGTCATAATGTGCGGTGATTTTTTTCACAAGCGAATTGTACCGCCCGAGACGATGAATTATGCCGTTGAAGGCCTCAAAATGGTGAAAGATGCCGGGATCCCGGTCATCGCGATCGAGGGCAATCACGATCAGAAATACAATGACAGTGCATTTAGCTGGCTGCGTTCGCTTGCCGCCTGGGATCTGATGATCCTGCTCGAACCGCGAACAGTCGAGGGTAAAATGGTCTATGACGAATGGAACGCCGACGCCCGCAGCGGCGGATACATTGATATAGGACGAGCTAGGATATTTGGCTCGGAGTGGTACGGTGCGTCCGGAAACTGGGCGATCCCTATGCTGACCGATGCGATCGCCGATAGTCGCCGCGACGGTGCATTTCATCTATTGATGCTGCACACCGACGTCGAAGGGCATCAGACCCATCCGATACCGGCACTGTCGATCGATGCACTAAAACAGCTAAAGTCGGTGACCGAATATGTCGGGCTTGGCCATACACACAAGCATTACGAGATCGACAACTGGGCATTCAATCCAGGGTCGATCGAGATCACGAATATCAGTGAGTTTCGCGAAACGCGGGGCGTATTTGTCGTCGAGGTCGGCGAAGACAATACGGTCGATGCGAGACATATCGAGGACTATCATTATCGGCCGTTTCAACAGCTACAGTTTAATGTGACGGGCTATGCTGACGCGCGAGCGGTGACCGAAGACATCCTCAAACGCGTCGATGTCGAGGCTCGACGGGCAGAGGACGGCAAACCGCAACCCATCATTGAGATCAGTCTTCGTGGACAGCTTGGATTTCCAAACTCGCTACTCGAGATGACCAAGATCCGCGATCAGGTCCGGGCAATGACCGGTGCACTACACGTCCGGATCAAGAATCATACGGTGCCGGCGGAGTTCGTTGAGACTGATGACACCGCCGACGATATCGGCCGGGAAAAATTAGAACGCCGCGTGGTCGAAGATCTGATCAACCGCGATAACCGTTATAAAACGAGATCTGACGACGTGACGGACGCCGTGATCGGAGCCAAACGAATGGCGCTCGGTGACGACGAACCGCAGAAGATCGCTGATTTTTTAGCCGTAAAACTGGGCTAGGCCGCCCGACGAATTATGAATAGTTCACTGGATAAAGTTGCAGGCATTAACGATCTGCCGATCTTTCCGCTCCCGCTGGTGATAATGCCAAACGAGATTCTGCCGCTGCATCTCTTCGAACGCCGTTATCGGCAGATGCTTGACGACATCGGCGGCGTCGGCGGCATTTTCGGTATCACACTTTTGGATCACGAAAGCAGCCTTTCGGAAAGGCCGGAGGTGGGGTCGGTCGGGTGTGCCGCCGAGATACGCGATGTCCAGACGATGGACGACGGGCGTTCGAATATCATCATTATCGGGGTTGCCCGGTATCGACTGGTGGATCTGATCGACGACGATAAGCCGTATCTGTACGGCGATGTCGCGTTTTTTGAGGACGAACCGGACGAGAGCGGAGATCCGGAAAATTTGGCGGGCGAGGTCTTTGACCTATTTATGAGGATGGCAAATGCGGTGTCCAAGATAAACGGCAGCCGTATTAAATTGCCCGAGATATCTAGATCGGACCCGGAGTCGCTATCATTCCTTGCCGCGGCGACACTTGGATTTGAAAATGAGCTGAAATATCGGCTTTTAGAGATGACCTCGACGGTGGAGCGTCTGGAAAGTATCCGCAAGACGCTGATCCAGTCCGTCAAACAGATCGAAGATCGAACTGACATCGTCGCCGCAGCGAAAACCAACGGTCACAGCAAGAAAAAGCTGGATATTTAATTGCCGAGATTATTTCGGAAAAAGTCGATTATGCGACGATCATAGGCTTCGGACTGATCTATTGACGCATTGATGATACCGACTCCTGAAGGACTAAGATCAGTCTTGCTCTCGATCTTGTTACCGGAGGCAAAGCACTTGCTCAGTTTCGTCGTCGATTCCTGAAAGTCAGGAGCGTCGAGGCCGGCGAGTAATAAGATACTTCGCCCGTCGATCTTTTTCGCGGTTTCACACGACGGGTCGCTTATAACAGCCGTCAAAGAAATAGAGGAATGTTCCGACCTTGGCCAAACGGGTTGTGATCGAGCTCGCAAATGGAAATCGTCGGCTGACGGCGTCGGTGACCAATGCGTCTGAGTTTTCCGGAACGCTGTCGAGGACAAGTGCCTTGATGGTCTTGTCGATAGCGGCGGCGTTGAGTGCAGCGGATGCCCCAAGCTCGATGCCGTAAACGCCGACGTCCTTGCCGACGAGGGTGATCTGATTGGGCGTCTTGAGGTTACGGATAAATTCGACGGCCGAAATAGCGTCTTCGGCTTCGCAGCCGCCAAATGACGAGTTTTTGACCGGCGCATTTTCGCCGTGAGCCCTGAGGTCGGGCATAAGAACCGTGAAATTCGTCGATTCGTTGAGCTTAACGCCGAGATTCAAAATGTATGAACGGTCGGCACCGTACTTATGAAAGAGGACGACCGCCGGAGCGTTTTCGATACCGCGGAGCAGCCAGCCACGCGAAGTCGAGCCATCTTTATTGGTCCACGTTTCATCTGTAACTTGTGACCCGCGTGAACTCAGCTGAGCGTATTTTTCGGGAGTGACGAGATACTTGACCGCATCCGGATGAGCCGTGCGGTAAGTTAACCAGACCGATGCCGCCGCCAATGCCGCAACTATCAGCAAAATGACGGGAAATATCAGTTTTGAAAGACTCTTTGCCAGACGCGTGGACATTGCCATAAAAGATATTTGCGAAAAGTCACAGGAGACCCACTCGCATTTGCAGGACACTGAAAGCAAAACAGAAGAATGCTTTCGATAAGGCTCTTACGATGTTACCATAATGGGCTAGTTTTAAGGAAGATAATTTTTGATGCGAAACATACTCAGATCGGCCGCCGTGATCGTATTTCTAACGGCCTTCGGCACCCTCACATTCGGACAAACAACTGCGTCTGCCGCTAAACAGAGCGGAGTGGCGATAATGCCGCTCGCGGATGTCCGGGAAGGTGCCCGCGGGATCGCCAAAACGGTCTTTCGCGGGTCTGAGCCCGAGGATTTTAACGTCGAGATACTCGGCGTCGTCCCGGGTGCCGTCGGGCCGCATCAGGATATGATAATCGGTCGCCTGAGCGGAGCACTGGCCGAGAGGACGTTTGTCTTTGCCGGAATGTCCGGTTCGCCGGTGTACATCGACGGCAAACTCATCGGCGCGATCGCGTACAGCTTTCCGTTTGCCAAGGAACCGATCTGCGGCATTACGCCGATCGAGCAGATGATATCGATATTTGAACAGGCACCTGCGGCAAAGCCTGCCGTTGCGGCCAGCGCCGTAAAATTCTCAGATATCACCGCGTCAAGGCTGAGCTTTGACGCACCGTTGACCTTTTCGAACGCCGGGAACATTGTGTCGGGAATGGCGACCGACTCGAGGATGAGTTCGGTGGCCGGACAGACATTTGTGCCGATCGCGACGCCGATGACCTTTAGCGGAATATCTCAGACGACGCTGGACGTTTTTGCCCCGCAACTTAAGAGCATCGGCGTTATGCCCGTTGCATCGCTCGGCGGCGGTAACAAGATAACTCCGCTCAAGCCCTTTGACGAAAAAACGCTCCTCGGAGGTGATTCGATCGTTGTACAGCTTGCCCGCGGCGATATCTCGATCGCGGCCGCCGGCACCGTGACACTTCGAGACGACCGCAAGATCTATGCCTTTGGCCACCCATACTTCAGTTTAGGATCGACCGACCTGCCGATGGCAGAGTCGCACGTCGTCGTGGTCGTGCCGAATACCAACAATTCGTTCAAACTCGCTGTTGCCGACGATGCCGTGGGAGCTCTGACGCAGGATCGCGCGACCGGTATATTTGGCACGCTCGGCCAGGCGCCCAAGATGTTGCCGGTAAAACTTGCGATCGTGACCAGCCGCGGCCGTAACGAAGTTGTGAGGTTTGAGTCCTGCATCGATGATTTTCTGGCTCCGCTCGTCGTCAATGTCGGTGCACTCAATGCCATCGCGGCTCAGGAACGCGGTATGGGCGATATGACTGTCACGCTTAACGGCACTATCAGTATCCGGGGTGAGCAAAGCGTCCGGATCGAACGTCGATATACGGGCAATCAGGCGGCCGCGCTTGCGGCTGCAACGGCGGCGGTCCCGCTGGCTTTATTGTTAAAGAGTAACCTTGCGGGAATTGACGTGACCGATGTCGATCTCAACTTCTCGATCGCTGAGGGCAGCAAGGCGGCCTCGCTCGAACGTGTGGCGGTCGATCGGACGCAGGTGCGGCCGGGCGAGTCGATCACCGTGAACCTTTTTATCAGGACGGACGGCGGCAATCTGGAAACTCGTTCGGCGGTCGTCGCGATACCGGCAGATGCTCCGTCCGGCCCTTTGTCATTGATGATCGGCGACGGAGCGTCGATACAAGAAAATGCTGCGATCAAGCAGTTTACGCCAATATCGGCGGCCGAACTTATCAGGACGATCAACCTCGCAAAGCGGTCTGACCGGCTTTATGTTTACGGTTACCGAACTGTCGCGGGTGCGGTCATCGGTGCCAACGAGATGCCCAATCTGCCGCCCTCGATGCTTGCCACCATCAACAATGACCGAAGCGTCGGCGGGTCAAAGGCAGCGACTCAGCGATCCGTGATCGATCAGATGCTTGCCGATGGCGAATATCTCGTCACCGGTTCGCAGACGATCGCGATCGAGGTCATTCGATGATGCGGCAAAATGCTCTGCCGACATTGCCCGACGGAGCACGAAACTTCGTTGACCTTTCGAACGCAGATTGATATTCTGATGTGTGAATAACCTAAATAAAGTACTACACGCGGCCCGCTTTGCGGCGGAGAATCATACCGGACATTTTCGAAAGGGTTCCAAGCGTGAGCCCTATATCAATCATCCTATCGAAGTTGCGAATATGATCGCTAATGTCGGACTCGTAGATGACGAGGACATTTTGGCGGCGGCATTGCTGCACGACACGGTCGAAGATTGTGGCGTGACCGGCGACGAGATCGACGAGAAGTTTGGTGAGACAGTTACGAGTTACGTCCTTGAGGTGAGCGACGACAAGTCTCTCCCGAAACACGAACGTAAACAACTCCAGATCGAGCACGCACCTCACCTTTCCTACGGTGCTAAGGTGATCAAAATTGCGGACAAGATCAGCAATGTACGCGATGTCATTGTGAGTCCCGCCGAGGATTGGGACAAGCAGAGGCGGGTCGAATACGTGCAGTGGGCGGTCAACGTCGTCGCCGGACTTCGCGGGGCAAACGATCAACTTGACGAGCTTTTCGACGAGGTTGTCGCGATGGCCAATGAAAAGCTCAGCCAACTCGACTGATCAGGCGGTGACATCGCCCTCGACCCAGTGTTCGCCGTGGGCATAGACCTCTTTCTTAAATATCGGGACAGTACGTTTGAGTTC
Organism: Chloracidobacterium sp.; assembly: GCA_016720705.1. Classification (NCBI taxonomy): domain Bacteria; kingdom Pseudomonadati; phylum Acidobacteriota; class Blastocatellia; order Chloracidobacteriales; family Chloracidobacteriaceae; genus Chloracidobacterium; species Chloracidobacterium sp. Next base: position 97,394 of record JADKKB010000008.1, read on the forward strand.
GACGATGAGCCATTCGCAGGCGACAAATGCCGCTTTGCGGTGCGGTGAGGCGACCGATATGACGACGCTTGTCTCGCCGATCTCGAGCTTGCCGAGACGGTGGACTATCCCGACGTTTGAGATCTCAAATCGATCTTTGGCGGCCGTTACGAGCTTCTGCATTTCTTTCAAAGCCATCGGCTCATAAGCCTCGTATTCGAGATACTCGGTCTCGCGAACCACGCCGTTAGCTTTATCCCTGGTAAATCGTCTGGCGTATCCGTCTAACGTCACCGTCGCTCCACACTCAGGCGGTACGACGCGTCGCGATACTGCGGTGATGTCGAGGGGATCGGTTGTCAGTTCGAAAAAGTCCATTTTAGAATTATCCACCCGAAACTGCGGTGAAGATCGCAAGTTCGTCCCCATCATGAACGATCTCTTTGCCGGTGGCGTAATTTTGATTCAAAGCATAATGCAGTTTGTATCCGCTCAATTTTGGGAACTCGTCTTTGATCCGGTCGAAGACAGTTTTAGACGTCTCGCCATCCGGCAGAGACTTTTCCAGGCTACGCTGTCCGACGACGTCCGCAGTAGCACCAAAAAAACGAAAAATCACTCTCATTAAACACCAATTCCAAAGGTCGAACCAGAGTATTTGGGAAGATCGCAACTACGACATTTAGCCAAAAATATAGGGCTGGTGACCCAAAACGAGTAAGTAAAGAATCGATTATGACATCTTGGGCAATTCCAAGTGTTAAATCGTCCGACCGCCCATAAATAGATTACAGCCCACCCCGCAAACATTATCAACTGCAACGCTAAATGGTCTTTTAGATCATCACCAAAAAGATGCAAAACCAATGCCATGGATATGAAAATGGGAAATGCCAGAAAGAATGCCAGCAAACTGACGTTTCGGCGACGGCGATATTCTTTCCATTCCTTCTGATAAATATATCCGTCTAGCATTTCCGATTTCCAGAACTCATTTGATCGCTCCCGCGATCGGACTCGATGCCGACGCATATAGGCGTTTCGGCATACGACCGGCGCGATAGCTCAGGCGTCCGGCCCGGACGGCGTAATTCATAGCTGTTGCCATCGCAGCGGCGTCGGTCGCTTCGGCGATGGCGGTGTTCATCAATATCGCGTCCGCACCGAGTTCCATAGCGATGGCGGCATCGCTTGGGACGCCGACACCGGCATCGACGATTATGATCGCGTCCGGCAATTGCTCACGCATGATCCGCAGATTCGAAGGGTTTTGCACGCCCATTCCCGAACCTATCGGGGCGGCAAGCGGCATCACGGCCGGACAGCCGGCGGCGAGCAGCTTTTTGGCCATTATCAGGTCATCGGTGAAGTACGGCAGGACGATAAAACCTTCTTTTACCAAAACTTTGGCCGCCTCAAGCGTTTGTTCGTTGTCGGGCAAGAGCGTCACCGGATCGCCGATGACCTCGAGTTTGATCCAATCGGTTTCCAGGGCTTCGCGAGCGAGTCTGGCCGTTCGGATAGCGTGATCCGCGTCATAGCAACCCGCCGTGTTCGGCAGGATCTTCATTTTTGGGTCGAGGTGATCGAGAAATGATTCGGACGAATGGTCGAGCGGCACGCGGTTGACGGCAACGGTCACCATCTCGGCCCCGGACGCAATATGGGCGGCCTTCATATCATCGTACGAACGATACTTGCCCGTCCCGATGATCAATCGCGAAGAAAATGTGGTGCCTGCGAGTGAAAATGTGTCTGACATAGCTTTACGATAAGTTTCACGCAAAGTGAATGAGAAAGCAAAAGAAAGATCCACCACAGAGACACAGACGGCACGGAGATACTTGAACAGGATCGCAGGTGGTTCAACGACAATGGGCGTTAAAGCATTGCTTCTTATCGCATCTTTCTCTGTGCATTTGTGGCGAAATAAATACTATCCGCCGCCGACGAAGTGCACGACCTCGATGCGGTCACCTTCGTTGACGGTGGTGTTAGGCCAATCCGCGCGACGGATCACGGTCTTATTAAGTTCGATAGCGATCCGCTGATGCGGCAGTGAAAGCTGGTCGAGCAGTTCGGCCAGGGCCGTTTCGGCGGTGACATGACGCGTTTCGCCATTCAGATAGACAGTTATATTTGCCATCAGAACAATCTTCCGCTTTGATGGAGAGAATTTCAAATTTGTAAGGCGAAGTTCTCGGCCGAGAGATCAACCGGGCAGTACGACGCGTCGCAATTCGATCTCTTCGCCGTTGTGCGATGCACGCAGTAGCAAAGCCGCTCTGCCCGATGAAAAACGAGGCATCTGAAGATGGACGCTGGCCATTCCGTTCGAGTCCGTTTTAGCGTGAAAGATCACCGGCCGAAAACTGGATCCGAGGACCTTGACCATTATTTGGGCATCAGCGACCACCTTTCGCTCCGTGCCGCGGCAGATCATAAGGCTGACCGTGATGCGGTCTCCGCCCTTAAACTTTGCGTCGCCGAGAAGTTCGATACTGAGTTTCTGGTTGGCCGGGCGTTCCTTGCCGGACAGTTCGCTGACGACAGCGACTGCGTCCGCCGGCAGTAGAATGTCGTCTTCGATTATCTCGAAATCTTCAAATATCGGTGCGTCAAAGAATTCATCGACCTCAAAATCCTCGGTGACAACGGCATCAGGTAGTTCGATCGGATCGTCGACGGGCGACAAGATCGGATCATCCGGCGGCAAAATGGTGATTATACGTTGAGTTTCTACACGGGCGATCGGCGTCGGCACGATCGCGGCCTCGTGATGTATCGGGGCTGGATCGGCTGACCTGGCGGCACTCGCTTTTGCGGTCATTGCCTTTAGATCCTCAAGTCGGCCGGCCCGAATGGCGGCGCAGATCAGTGTGTGTTGTTTCTGAACGCGTTCGGCGACCGCCGTCTCATCTAACGCACCTGTGGGTAGGTCTTCGTAATTCGTTCGTTTGCTGGCGAGGATCGTGCCGCCGTCATAGACAAGCGAGATTATCTTGCGCGAAGGCAAACCTTTGTCCTCGGTCTGGACGTGATACACGACACCGTCGAACTCTATATCTGTATTAAAACCAGCTATCACAGTGTATTTTTATCCGTTTACGAAGTGGGATAATAGCGGAATTCCGGCACGGATCGCCACTCTTGAAATTAGCATATCGGCTCGTTTGCGGTCAACGAATTAGTTTGAATTCCGAGTGGCCTAAATTAGGGCAAAGCCGTCATCGGACTGCCTTGACACCTATACAGGCTTAACTTACGATTAGGTTTGTGCCAAGCGTATTAAACTGATTTAGTTTAGGCAGGAAATTTCCTGCCCGTTAGATATATTTTCAAGAGATAGGTTCAGGGGTCTAAATGTCAGAATTCAGCCTAATGGATTACGCTCCGATAGCCGTGATGTTCCTTGTCGCGGCCGGATTTGCCGTAAGCCAATTGCTCGTTACTCAATTGATCGGGCCGCGTAAGAGAACGGCGACCAAATTGATGCCGTATGAATGCGGTAAAGATCCGGTCGGATCCGCACATGATAAATACTCGGTGAAGTTTTACGCGGTTGCGGTCATATTCCTCCTGTTCGATATCGAAATCTTGTTTATGGTTCCGTTTGCCGTTGCTTTCAAAAGCCTTCTGGCGGAGCAGAACTTGACCGGTATTGCCTTCGGCACGATCGCATTTATCGAAATACTTGTATTTATTTCGACCCTGATCGTAGGCTTCATCTACGTTTGGAAAAAGGGAATTTTTGATTGGGGATTGCAGGCACGTGCCGAGGCAAGATCTCAGGCAAAGGAAATGGCACGGCGGAACCGTGAGATCAAAAGGGCGGCGTAAATAAGAAATGGGTCTCGAAAACACACTATTTGAATCATTGCCGGACGTGGTGACCGTCAAACTCGATGCAGTCGTCAATTGGGCGCGAAAGAGCAGTCTGTGGCCGGCGACCTTTGGCCTGGCGTGCTGTGCGATCGAGATGATGAATACGGTCGCGGCGCGCAATGACCTGTCGAGGTTTGGTGCCGAGACGTTTCGTGCGAGCCCGCGGCAGGCGGACGTGATGATCGTCTCAGGCCGCGTGTCGCGCAAGATGGCGCCGGTTCTACGGCGTATTTATGATCAAATGCCGGAACCGAAATGGGTGATCTCAATGGGTGCCTGTGCTACTTCCGGCGGCGTTTTTGATAATTATGCGATCGTTCAGGGAGTGGACAAGATCGTTCCGGTCGATATTTACGTCCCGGGCTGTCCGCCGCGACCCGAAATGCTGATCCACGCGATCACAATGCTTCAGGACAAGATAATGAAGGAATCGGTCAAGGATCGCCGCGACACATTTGAGACCGAATCGCGCGAGTCGATCGTGCCCGGAACGCTGCCGGTGACCGAGGGAACTGCCCTGGAAACCCAGATGGAGATCGAGGTTGCGGAGAATGCCACCTCGCGGCCGTATTCCGTGCCCTCGAAGCACGAACGGAGAAGGAGCTCGTAATGACCAAACGCTTGCTTGTTGCCCTTACGTTGCTCGCAGCACTCTGCTGTTTGCCGAGTGCGTCAGTGGGGCAGACAGGCATGCGGTTCGCCGCACCGAAGCGGCGTTTGGCGGATAACGGGCAAGGATGTTGAGGGCCTAAAGTGGCTCGGTACTATGCGGCTTGCCGCGAGCACGCCACGGTGTGCGTGCGACATATAGCGGATATATCGATTGGCGTTCCAGTGACCGCCGCAACTCGGGCCGCGAATTTTTTAATGCGTCGTTTTACTCGGGCAATGGCGGTATCACGATCGTCGGTTATCGAGTCGCGAGGGCAAGGGCGATATCGCCGCCGGGCGATACTCCGGACATCTCAGCGGACGCGGTCGCAGCATAGTCCGCGGCACTTGGGGCGGTCAGGACGTTATCGCGGGTAAATGGTCGGCCAAGTGGTCGAGGTCAAGGTAGGGAATAGTTGCTATGGCATCTCTTTTTGGATTTTGTCGAAAGATCAAGGGTAAGAACGGCGAATGGGTTTTGGCAGTGGTCGAGGCTCACGGCGAGGTCACGGTCATTGTGCCCCGCGAGTCAGTTGTCGATATTTGCGAATTTCTCCGTGATGAAAGCGGATTTGATATGCTCGCAGACCTTTGCGGAGCAGATCGCGGACCGGAAGAAGAACCGCGATTTGAGGTCAATTACCATCTTTTCGGCACCGAGCATCACAAGCGTCTTCGCCTTGAAAGTTTTATTAAGTGACGATGACCCGAGCGTCGAGTCGGTGACGACGGTCTGGCGAACGGCAGACTGGCACGAAGGGAGACCTATGACCTATTCGGCGTAAAATTTACCGGTCATCCGGATCTGCGGCGTATCCTGTTGCCCTCGGATTTTGACGGACACGCGTTGAGAAAGGATTATCCGTTGCGGCTATGAGCCGTACAGTATGAAATAGAACATAGTGAATCGTGAATTGTGAATAGAGCCATCGCGATCAGGTCGACTATTTACGGTTTACGATTATCGATTCACTAAAATATGAGCGTTGCAGTAGAAAATATACCCAGCCAGTTCGATGTGTTGGATACCGCACTCGAATCGCAAATGACTTTGTCGATGGGGCCGCAGCATCCGTCGACTCACGGCGTTTGCGTCTCGATCTGCGGCTCGACGGCGAGTTGGTAATAAAAGCGATACCCGATATCGGCTATCTCCATACCGGAATGGAAAAGCTCTTTGAGTACAAAAAGTACCAACAGGGCATTGTCATCACGGACCGGATGGATTACCTCAACCCGCTGGGCAATAACCTTGCTTATGTGATGGCGGCCGAAAAGCTTTTGGGCATTGAGATACCCGAACGTGCTCAGGTGATCCGCGTTTTGATGTGCGAACTCCAGCGGATCGCGTCGCATATGGTCTGGCTCGGTACGTCGTGCCTCGATATGGGGGCAATGACGCCGTTCTGGTTTACGTTCAAAGAGCGCGAAAAGATACTTAACCTGATCGAGGCGGCCTCCGGCGGACGTATGACGCCGAGTTATTTCCGTATCGGCGGACTGATGATGGATCTGCCGGCGGGATTTGATAATCGCGTAAAAGCAGTTTCTGGCGGATTTTCCGGACGCTCTTAATACGTTTGACACACTGGTCACCGGAAACACGATCTGGCAGAGCCGCACAAAAAATATCGGCATTATCTCAAGGGAAGACGCGATCGCTTGGGGATTGACCGGCCCGAGCCTACGCGGCAGCGGCGTCGACCTCGACTTGCGGCGTGATGAGCCGTATTCCGGTTACGAAACGTACGATTTCGAAGTGCCGACCGAACCTGTGGGTGACGTCTGGTCGCGATTTAAGGTACGTATGCGGAGCTGGTCGAGTCGTACAAGATCGTCCGTCAGGCGCTCGAACGCCTCAAGCCGGGCCCGATCAAAGCCGACGCACCGAAGGTCGTATTGCCGGACCGAGATGATATGCGTAAGCATATGGACTCGCTGATCCACCATTTCCTGATCGTCGCCGAGGGCTTTAACGTACCCGAAGGCGAGGTCTATCACGCGATCGAGGCGTCCAAGGCGAACTCGGCGTTTATATCGAAATCCAACGGCGGGCCAAAGCCTGAGCGAGAGTGCATTTTCGCGGGCCGAGCTTCGTCAACCTTTCGGCTTTGCCCGTAATGGCTGAGGGCGAAATGATAGCCGACGTCGTCGCCGTGATCGGCAGCCTGGACATCGTGCTTGGGGGATCGATCGATAGATAATTATGGCAGCAGCAACTCCAACAAGTTTTACTGACAAAATTCTCGTTACCGACGAGATGGCCGAATTTTCGCCGGCAGTGATCGACGAGATGAAAGGCCATCTGGCCAAATACCCGGCCGACCGCCTCCGCTCGGCACTGATCCCGCTCCTTTTATCGTCCAGCGTGAGCGGATGGGTGGATAACCCGGGAGTGAACTTTCTGGCAAAGTTCGCTTGATCTGCTGGTCACTGACGTCTGGGAGACGGTTACGTTCTACTCGATGTTTGACCTGCGGCCCGTCGAGGGCGTCATCACATCCAGATCTGCAAGACGCTGTCGTGCAAGATAATGGGAGGACCGACATCACCGACCACGTCTGCAGCAAACCTCGGGATACATCCCGGCGATACGACCGAAGACGGCAAATTTACCGTCTCGCTGGTCGAGTGTCTCGGCAGTTGCGGAACGGCACCGATGATGCAGATCGGATTTGACTATCCACGAGGACCTGACGATCGAGAAGGTGGACAAGATCCTCGACGGGTGCAAATAATTACGAGCAACGGTGTGGTTATTAGCGGCGTATGCGAAGCGTTTGGAACGGAAACTATTCCGGCGTTCTCGGCGTTCCGACGAGAATATCTCGTGGACCGAGGCTGAAGGATTTATGTATGGCCGGAACGTATGTCGGCCCGAACGCGGTGCTCGAGAATGTATTTATGGGGCTCGGGACCGAATGGGGAAGGTTTCAGTGCCGTCCCGCATCAGGTCATCGACGGCGGCGATTCGGTCGTTGGGCTAGGGACCTATTCCGGCAAGTATTTGAAGACCGGCAAGAGGTATGTCCAGTGCCGTTCGCCCACGTGTGCGGACGCTCAGGGACGGCAAGATCGTTAAGTTTGTTCAGTGCACCGATACGCTTGTGATCGCAAACAGCATCGGGTAAGAGATCAAGATGGAAATCAAGGCAATTGGCTGTGAGCCATTACAACTCAAGCGAATGCACATCAAAGATGGGCATACGCTAAAGGTCTATCGTGAAACCGGCGGTTATAAGTCTCGCGAAAGGCGCTCAAGATGGCTCCCGCCGATATCATTGAGGAAGTCAAGAAATCAGCTCTTCGGGGCCGCGGTGGTGCCGGATTCCGACCGGTTTGAAGTGGTCGTTTGTGCCGAAAGACTCGCCGAAGACCAAATTTTGTCGTTTGTAACGCCGACGAATCCGAGCCAGGACGTTCAAGGACCGCTATCTGATGGAGCGATCCGCACGCCCTGATCGAAGGGATGCTGATCGCCGGGTTTGCTCTCGTTCGACGACTGGCTTCATCTACACCCCGCGGCGAGTACAGTATCTGATCGAGGCATAATGGATGTCGCCCTGGTGAGGCTCGCGAAGCCGGCCTGATGGGCGACAATATTATGGGCTCGGGTTTTGATGAATATATACACCCATACGGGTGCCGGAGCATATATTTGCGGTGAGGAAACCGCACTTTTGGAGCTCGCTTGAGGGCTTTCGCCCGGGCATCCGCGGTGGAAGCCGCCGTTCCGGCTATCGAGGGATTATATGCGTCGCCGACCGTCGTCAATAACGTCGAGACCTTGACCGCCGTGCCCCAGATATTAGAAATGGGCGGCTAAACCTGGCGAAGCTCGGAACGAAAATCGGGCGGCACAGCACCCTGGTCTGTCAGCGGACACGTCAAGCAAACCCGGCGTATATGAACTTCCGATGGGCTATGCCGATGGGGAAAGTTCATACGGAAGACTGCGGCATTCGCGGCGGCAAACAGCTAAAGGCGGTCATTCCCGGCGGGTCGAGCGTTTACATTACCAACGCCGAGCAAGTTTTCACGAAAAGGCGTGACAATGGACTACGAGGGACTTGTCGTGGCCGGATCGATGGTCGGGTCGGGGGATTTATCGTGATGGACGAAACTGTCGATGTAATGGAATCGACTAAGAATCTATCGAATTTCATAAGCACGAGTCCTCGTGCGGTTAAGGTGTACTAAGTGCCGCGAGGGCGGCGGCCTGGATCGTTAAGATATTTGACCGGACCGCTGCCCGGCGGGCGTCCGAGGACGCGAAGTTGCTGCTCGACATCTGCGACAATATGGAAGGCAAGAGTTTTTGTCCGCTCGCTGATGCTGCGGCGTGGCCGATCCAAAGGTGCGATCAAGCAATTTCCGAATGATTTAAGAAATGGCTTGCCGATAAAATGAATGGTAACGAGGTCATCGCAAATATCTGATGTTGCAACGACGGGCGATAAAACCTTTGTTTTTTGCCGTTTCTTGATCCTGCTGCTGTCAGCGGCGATCCTGGGGCAGGAAAAGCTGCCCGTGATAATAGTTCCGGGCTGACCGGTTCTGAATTGATAAATAGCCGGACGAATGAGGTCGTCTGGTTTAAGGCTCCGAGGTCGAAAGACGATGATCTACGCTTGCCGATCACGGCCAATGTCCTAAAATCGCAGGACTCCCTTGTGCGGGGCGATATTCTGCGGAGCATCAAGATCGGCATCTTTCCGCGAATAGACGTTTATGGCGGCCTGATCCGAAGCACTTATCGCCAAGGGCGGTTACCACGAAGAGTCGTGGGCAACCCTACAACCGATGGTGATAAAGCGTCGATCTACGTTTTTCCCCTTACGATTGGCGAAAGGATAACGTCGAAATGCGGCTGCTGATACGCGAGATCACCGCCTTGGGCTCAAACTGAAGCGGCCGGATCTGAAGTTTAACGTAATTGCTCACTCGATGGGGCATCATTACTCGATATGCGGCAATGTAAAGCGATGTTGACCTGCCGGCGGGTAATCCGAAAGCCGCAACCGACTTGGGCCGGTGCTAAGAATTTCGAAAGAGTAGTTTTACTAGGGACACCGAGCGAGGGTCGGCACTGGCACTCAGGTCACTGGTCGACGGGTTTGCATCACGGCATCAATATCAATTTGCCGTTTGTCCAGGTAAAACCACGAAATTTGATCTTTTCGATCCCGTCGGCCTATCAGTTGCTGCCGGCACCCGGAACATTTAGAGTGACGGATGAGAATTTTGAAACCGATCATGTTGATCTTTACAACCCGAAGGAATGGAGCCGATACGGTTGGAACGCGATCAACGATAAACGCTTTCCACAGGAGTTTAGCTAGCCGAACGGCGTTTGGCAGTGCAGTTTTTGCCTCGGCGTTAACGAGGGCAAAGCGGTTAATCTAGGCGTTGGCTGTGGGTTCTAAATGCAACTGCACCGGCCTTGTTCAACATAGTTGGGGCCGACTGTAGCTGTGATTCGCTCGACCCTGTAGTGCTCGGAAAGCGATCGGCGGACTGATAATTGGATCACGATGTTCAAGCCCGCGTCGTTTTCGAACGAAATCTAGCGGTGATAAGGTCACGAGCGACGAGCTTAAGAAATTGATGCTCCCAAATGGTGACGGTGTCGTAACCAAACGGTCGCTTGAGACCGATACGCGGACGCGATATACGGGGCGTCGATATTGAAACCGGTGTCGACGCAAGTTTATTTGCGAAGAGCATAATAAACTTGCGGCAAATGCCGATATTCAATTATCATGCGAAATCCTTGGGATAGTTCCGCCAAGGCCGGAAACAGTGGCGAAGTGAGGGCGGCGACCGACGAAAGACATTTGGGATCAACGACGATGAAGTTAGCGGTCAGGATCACACACTCATCGATAACGATATTTTGTTAGTACAGCGATCAATATCACGCCCGATGGCATAGAAGTAAAGGCCACGGAAACGCAATATTTGAGAAAAGTTTGATGTCAACTGAACTTATTAAAGTCACAAAAACGAACAGGAACTCGAGGTCGAAAGGGAGCCCGTCTGATCGACGTTTGCCGCGAAAATGGCTTTGCGATCCCGTCATTCTGCTATTGCTGGATCTCGCTCTACAGGCGTCGTGTCGAATGTGTCTGGTCCGCATCGAAAAGATGCCCAAGCCCCAGACGTCTTGCACCATTATCTTGCACCGATGGAATGGTCGTGACCACCGACAGCGAAGAAGTCGAAAGGCTCAACGCTCGATGGGCGAATTCCTGCTTGCAAACCATCCACCCGATTGCCCAAGTATGTGATCGCGGCGGCGAGTGCGAATTGCCAGAGGTGATTTTCGACTGGGGCGATATCGAAGAGCCGATTTACCGAGCGCAAGTCCCCGCAGCCCGAAAAAAATATATCTTTCGCCGATCATCGCCAACGATCACTGGCGACCCGCATCCTATGCAAACGCTGCACGCGTCTGTGACGAGTGGATGGGTGAGGACGCGATCGAGGATGACAACCGCAGAGATAACGCAATCACATCGGAAGCGTACCGGCGGTTGAAGCCCAACTGTTCGCAGTGCAGCGAACTGCATCGAGGTCTGTCCGACCAGCCCGCTTCTGGACGGTGTCTATCGACACGAAACACGTACTTGGGAACTGGATCAGATCACTTCGACCGACGTTTACAGTTCGGACGGTATGCGATTGAGCATCGGTTCCGCGGCGGCGTAGTCCACCGGATGCGTCGCGCGAGCGTTATGCAAACGGATTGAACGGCGAAGATTCCAGGCCGGCATCAAAGCCCGTTTTGCACACGGCCGTATCGGTCACGCAGATCGGATCAGAACACCATTAATCCACCTTACAAAGGGCGGCAAGCTGATCCCGGCGACCTGGGACGAAGCGGTCAAGTTCGCTGCCGAAAAGTTTAAGGCGGCGGGCACGTCGGTCGGCGTTATTGCCAGTCCGCGATTGACCAACGAGAGCGTTTTTACGCTCAAGCGATTTGCTCTGGAAGCAGCCGGATCGGAGAATTTTGCGGTCGCGGAAGATGGTAAGCTAAATTCGATCTTTGATAACCTGAGCGTCGATCTCTGTACGCACAAGGAGCTCCGTTATGCCAAAGGTCATCCGGTACGCTGATCGAGGCGAACCCGAAGAAGAACAGACCTACACGTATAGGATAGATCCGACAAGCAGTCCGAAACGGCGGGGCAAAATTCATCTGCGTAAATGATACGCCGATCAATCCTGACCTGGCGTGTAACGCAGTTCATTGCCCGTGAATCCGGGCACGGCGATGGCGCTTTGCCCTGGCACTGGCCGATCCATCAGCCGACTCGCTCGTCGCCGACAAACTTGGTATCGATGCCGGTGAGATCGCCGCCGTAGGGCAGACCATCAATGACGCTCAAAGGTGATGGTCTTTATGGTCGGTAACGCGAACTGTCGGCCGAAGGCTCAGGAACTCGTGTGCAGGAGACGGCCGCAAAATTTGCCAGAGTGAAGAGGAAAACCGCGTGTAAACCATCCGCTTGCGAAATGCAATAATTCCGTCTGGTGCCCACGTTATGATGCCGGGCAGCAGATCCGGCCGATCAGAAATGGTCAGCGGGTCAAAGGCTTTGCACGATCGGCGGCAGTCTCCAGTCAACCGATGGCCTTGCGGGCAAGGGGATTTTAGTACCGTGCGGGAACTGTTTATGATTTAAACGGCTGGCAGATTTGCTGATCATCGTGTTTCCGATCGCGAGTTTTTAAGAGATCGACGGTACATTTACAAACAACGCCGGCAACGTGCAGCGTGTACGAAAGGCAATCCTGAAAGCCTGCGAGTTTTCAAAATTGGATTGAAGTTAAGCCCGTCGCTCATCGCTGGGGAAATGGGGGTTGATTTTGGTTACGATTTTTCAGCGTCGCTGGTGTTCAAGTCACTTGCAGAGAGCGTACCGGCCTATGAAGGGCTTCGTCGCCCGCCCTCGAGGACCGAATCGAATCAACACCGGACAAGCTACGCCGTCATGCTTCACCTGACGTTCAGGTGCGGTGACCTGCACCCAAGGCACGTGTCGAATCAATGAGCAGCGATACCGAGAAAATTACCGGAAACGCCGCAGGTCGGGCACAAACTTCATCGTTTGACGACGATGACGAGGCAAGACCGAGCAATTTCACCTGCTGAAAACCCACGGTAACCCGAAGCCCGGCAATTTGCTCGTATCACCGCTCCTTTCAGTTTGCCCTGGACGGCAAACCGCTGGATGAATTTTTGGCCGATTAAAGCCGAGGTCGGGTGCCGCCGACGAGGTCGTTGGTCGGTAAATAGTTTTTGTTTGTGGAATCTGTTATCAAAACTGTATTTCCGTTTTTGGTCTTCGGTGCTGCGATCGGAGCCGCCTTTGGCGGTGACTTGATGGTCGTCGCCTGTACGGTGCTCGCCGAACGAAAGCTTTTTTGGGCTGGATGAGGGGTGCTTAGGCCCCAAACCGCGTCGGCCCCTGAGGAGTTATTCCAGCCGTTCGCCGACCTATTTGAAGTTCATTTTAAGGAAGACCTGACGCCCGATCAATCGACGAAATTTGTCTATTTTTCTGGCCTTTCGTCGCTCTGACCTGTGCGTTGATGCCGATGTGGTCGTGTACCCTTTCGGGCCGCGTATCGCTGATCCGCTCATGGTGGTTGGTGCCGTACGTTTCAGGTATTGCCTATGTCCGCTTTGATGCCACCGTGGCACGGGTCGCCCGAACAAGCCGGGAATATGCCGCTCACGGTCTCACAGATCGATGTCGGCGTGCTGTTGGCGTGCTCGGAATCCCGTCGGTCGGTGTTTACGGCATCGCTCGCGGGTTGGTCGTCAGACAATAAATATTCGCTGATGGGCGGCCTCCGCTCGTCGGCCCACGGATGATCTCGTACGAACTCGCATTAGGAGCATCCGTTCTCGGCGTTGTGATGCTCTCAGGCACTCTGGATCTGAACAGCATCGTCTTCGCTCAGATACATTCGCCGTTCCATTGGTTTATCATCCCGCAGTTCATCGGTTTCGTAGTGTTTTTGATCTCTGCTTTTGCGGAGACAAACCGCACCCCGTTTGACCTGCCGGAGAGCTGAGACAGGTTAGTGGCGGGATTTCATACCGAGAATATTCGTCCGCTCAAATTCGCACTGTTCTTTATGGCCGGAAGTACGTGAATATGTTTACGGTATCAATGAAATTAGTAGCCACCGTACTATTCCTCGGCGGTTGGTATCTCCGGGCCTTGGCCATCTGGTCGAACCCGGTTCGATCCCGTATGCCGCGATCAGCGTTGTGGCATTTGTCGTTAAGATCTGTACGTTTCTATTCTCTATATCTGGGTTCGCGGCACGCTTCCGCGATTCCGTTTTGAGCAGTTGATGAACTTTGGTTGGAAGTTTCTGGCTTCCGGTCGCGTTGGCCAAACGTCGTCATGACAATCATCATGGTCTATTTCTTGAATAGCTAGCATTATGGTGTCGACAGCCTTATTTTTTGTATTTGCCGGCCTCGCGATCCTTTTGCGATCTCGATGTTATATCACCGGAAAATCCGATCTTTGGCGCGATCGCTGAATTTGGTGTTTTCATTTCGCTCGCGTGCATTTATGTGACTTTAGCAGCACCGTTCATCGCGACCGTGCAGATCCTGGTCTATGCCGGAGCGATAGGTGTTGTTGGTCGTCTTTGTCCTTATGCTGCTCAATCTTGACGAAGAGCCAAACCCGAAAGACTGGAAGCAAGTATCTTTGGGCATTCAGCGGCGGACTCGGAGCACTGCTGCTAGATCAGACGTTCTTTATCTACTACGCGGTGATGCGGGCTCCGGGCTGTACGTCGGATCAGGCACAAACGGTGGGTAAGACACTGAGCATCGGCCAGGCAATGTACAAGGATATCTGCTGCCGGTGGAGATAGTCGGGGTGATGCTGCTGATAGCGATCATCGGTTCGGTGATCGCTTATGGGAGCTTGATTCAAGTCAGCCCAAGCTCAGACTGGTCATCGATAACGGAAGAGCAAGAATTGAGGCTGAAAGAAAGCCTCTGATCTAAACGAAAATGGAACCAAGTTTGTATTTGATTATCTGGCACAAACAGGAGTATGTGTTCACGATCGAGGCGGTCGGCGTTGTTTTCAAACTTTACGCTTTATCAGGATGTTTATGTGCATCGAGCTGATGCTCAATGCCGTAAATCAGACATTCGTGGCATTTTCACGATATTACGGCGATATGACCGGACAGCTTTTCGTGTTTATGGTGATCCCCGTCGCCGCCCCAGAAACGCCACCGTCGGGCTCGGTATATTCATTGCGTTTTCCGAAACAAACAGTCGGTCGACGTCGATGGCGCAAGTATTGCTGAGGAAGTGGTACCACCTTCTTGACTGAAAATAACCTTTTAGCTTAATTATTTTTGCCCCGCTGGCGTCAAATTTGCCGTGATCAATTGGCTGATCGGCGGCCGGCTCAAGAACGCGTTGTTTAGCGGAGCTGTGGCGTGCCGGCTCGATCGTGGTGTCGTAGCGGTGGCGTTCTACATAGCGTTTGTCGCCGATGGCGGAGCTTTGTTTATCTGACTCAAGCCCGTACTCCAGTCAGATCTGGACGTGGATACAGGTAGAATTTCCGGGCTGACTTCGGGCTCGGAATGGACCACCTGTCGGCCATACTCATGCCTGTTTTATAACATTTGTCGGCTTGCTGATCCACATATTCGCGACCGGCTATACCGAAGGAGCGATCCGGGGTTTTACCGCTTCTTTGTACCTGAACCTCTTTGTATTCGCAATGCGAAGGCGTCAATTTCTGGCGGATAATTTCCTCCTGATGTTCGTCGGATGGGAAGGCGTAGAGACTTTGCTCATATCTTTTGATCGGAATTACCATCAAAAGGACGAGGCGTAAGGCTGCAAAGAAGGCTTTGTAATGAACCGCATCGGTGACTGGGGCGTTTTGATGG